>CAYNCU010000066.1:280-18975 GCA_964395765.1 uncultured Roseivirgaceae bacterium
TATATCGTTGCCGCCCTCACAAATCACGATGATTTGCGGTTTGTATTTTTTTAAATGAACGTTTCAACCCATAAGCCGTTCCAGATCGTTTACTCGATTTATCAGCACGAGTTCCTCGGCTATTTGGTGGAATCTTTTGTTGTACAGAAAGACCATAATGGAAAACTTACCCTTCAGAACCAGAACATTTCCGCGGCCAACGCCGCTGAATTCGCTGCCGGGCTGGACAATAATGATTACGAAATAATCAAGTTGACGGATACGATCAACCAGGATTATGTAGCCAGAAAATTCAGCCATTCAAAGGTCAATCCACAGGAGTTCTTTTACAAGGTATATCTCTCGGACCATGCTGATAAAAATCTACAGGAAGACATTGGCAATTTCCTGGAAAACAAAAAGGCAGGGATATTCAGCCTGCTGAAGGGAAAATTATTATTCGAAATGGGGAATGACGGGGAACCCACCTGGAAACAAATCGAGGTACTGACAAAAAATGCCAACGTAACATTCCATTTTACGAGGAATCCCGTGAACACGGAATACTTTCCTATCATTACGCTTGAGGGAAGGAAAGTTGAATTCCAGTTCCGCGGGGCTTACCTGCCTTGTAAATCCCCGGCCTGGCTGATCCTTGACAATAAGCTATATTCCTTTACGGGTGATATTGACGGCAATAAACTGCAACCTTTTCTTGACAAGAAATCCATTCTCATTCCTAAAAAGCTGGAGGATACCTATTACCGTAAATTTGTCGGCCCCCTGGTAGCCTCCTTTGACGTGAAGGCTTCGGGATTCGAGATCAGGGACGAAGATATTAAATTGGTTCCACAGCTTTATTTTTCCGAAGTCCATGAAGCGCAAATGGTACTTTCCGGTAATAATGAACCAGAACCGGAAAATGAAGACCAACAGGAAGATTCAATTCTCTTTCACCTTTGTTTTTCATACAACAGTTTCACTTTCCCCTCGGATTCATTTCCACCGGTTAGTGTTCATCTGACTGAAATATCGGGGAATTATTGTTTTCACAGGGTTCACCGGGAAAATGATAGCGAAAAAAAATACATGAATCTTTTACGGAAAATGGGGTTGTCGCTGGTTGACGGAAAGGTCGTACTTCAGAAACAACTAGCATTTTCCTGGCTTACGCAAAACAAGCAATCGCTGGAAGATATCGGATTCCGCATCGAGCAGTTGCAGAGTAAGGACAAGAAATTTTTCATCGGAAAAGCGAGTATCTCCATAGAGATCCGGGAAAATATTGACTGGTTCGATATTTATGCGATGATACGTTTCGGAGATTATGAAATACCCTTCAATGAACTTCGCCGTATCATTCTTCTCAAAGGCAATGAAATTACCCTGCCGAACGGGGAAATTGCCGTGATCCCCGAATCCTGGCTGATGGAATATTCCGAACTTTTTGCTTTTGTGGAAGACGGTAAAGGTAAAAATTCTCATACAGCATTCCATCTAAAAAAACATCACCTGGCGCTCGTCAAGGAACTTGAAAGCGGCAACCTGGCTAAGGTTTCTATGAGCAGGAAGCTCGAGCAATTAAGAAATTTTCAGGAAATTGAAGAGACCCCTGCCCCGGAACGTTTCAACGGGATTTTACGCCCCTACCAGAAGGCCGGTTTTAACTGGCTTCACTTCCTCAACCGGTACCATTTCGGAGGATGTCTCGCCGATGATATGGGGCTTGGCAAAACCATTCAGACGCTTGCCCTCCTGCAGTCCCTGAAGGAACAGAAAGTCGAAGGCGCTTCCCTTCTGGTCATGCCAACTTCACTCATTTATAATTGGGAAATTGAAGCCGGGAAATTTACACCCGATCTTAAAGTGCTCGTCTATACAGGTACCAACCGGGAAAAGGATGTATCCAGGTTCGTTAATTACGACCTGGTACTGACTTCCTATGGCATTGTCAGACTGGACATCGACCTGCTGTCCGGCTTTTATTTCAACTATATCATCCTGGATGAATCGCAGTCGATAAAAAACCCGAATTCCAACATTTCCAAATCGGTAAGAAAGTTGAATTCAAAATTCCGCTTGATCCTTACCGGAACGCCGCTGGAAAACAGCACCATGGATCTCTGGTCACAAATATCTTTTGTTAACCCCGGCTTACTGGGCACGCAGAATTTTTTCAGGAATGAATTCCTGTATGCCATTGAAAAGAAAAAGGATGAGGGAAAAACAAGGAAACTGAATGCAATAATTAAACCTTTTATCCTGCGCCGGCATAAGTCGCAGGTAGCCCGCGAGCTACCGGAAAAAGTGGAGAGTCTAAAATACTGTTCCATGTCACCCGACCAGGAAGAAAAGTATGAGGAAGCCAAATCATTTTACAGGAACAAGATCCTGGATACCATTGAAGCTTACGGGGTTAAAAAATCTCACTTCATTCTTCTCCAGGGGTTGACCAAACTCCGGCAGATCGCCAATCACCCGAAAATGGTGGATGAAAATTACGAAGGGGATTCCGGAAAACTCGAGGATATCATGATCATGATTAATAATGCCGTCAGTGAGGATCATAAGATATTGATATTCAGCCAATTTGTTAAACATTTAAGCATCATCAGCAGCTACCTGAACGAAACCGGCGAGAAATTCGCGTACCTCGACGGATCCACCAAGGACAGGGAATCCCAGGTGAATCTTTTCCAGGAAGATGAAAGCGTAAGGATATTCCTTATCTCACTGAAGGCAGGCGGGCTGGGACTGAATCTCACCAAAGCAGACTATGTCTTTCTATTGGATCCATGGTGGAACCCGGCCGTGGAACAGCAGGCCATCGACCGTGCTCACAGGATCGGGCAGGAAAACAAAGTCTTTACATATAAATTCATTACGAAGGACACGGTTGAAGAGAAAATTATTGCACTGCAAAACCATAAGATCAAACTGGCTACCGATCTCATCACAACCGATGAAAGTTTCTTTAAGGAACTTACGGCCGAAGATATCCGTTCGCTGCTGGATTAACCTATAATTTTTTCCCGATCAATACCACCCAAAAGGCACCGGTCAATGGAAAAAATAACAATTGCATATCATCAGGCTCGTCCGTGGAAGACTGATGGGGAATACGTGAAAGCTATATTCCCATTGTTACTATTCACTAACCAGCCCGGTTTTCATAAAAATTATCTTTAACATATTCCTCGGCGAGCTTTGCGTCTTTGCGAGAAATAAGTCTTCCCGTTTATGAACTTTGCGAATTTGCCGCGGCAGTGGTACGGTCTGCGAGATACCTGTCATTCCTGAATTAAATCCCCGAATCGCTGGTTAAAGCCTGCGATTCCCTGCAGGCCGCCGGTGTGGATCACGAGTATCTTCTTATTATTTAACCTGCCTTTCCGGATCAGGTCGAATATTCCAAACATCATTTTGCCGGTATACACCGGGTCAAGAAGAATGTTATTTTCTTTTTTAAACCCGTTAATAAAATCTATCAATGGCGGGTTATATTTGGCATACCCGCCGAAATGATAATCCGTATTCAAATCGTAATTTTCAAATATCCTTCCGGAATATTGTTGTGTCAGGGAATCAATACCTTTTTTTAAAAAGGATCCGTCTTTCAATACGGGGAAACCGAGAACATGACATCTGCCATTGAGCCCTTCAAGCATTCCCGCCAGGCTTCCCCCGGTTCCGCAGGGAAGGCAAATCATATCGAAATCCTCAAGGATTTCGGATACCATTTCGGCGCAGCCTTTCATTCCATAAACATTTGAGCCCCCCTCAGGAATGGAATAAAATTCCCCGAACATATTCTTCAGGCTTTCACTGAATTCGGTATCCGATCTTTCCGCATAGTCTTTCCTGGAAACGTAATGCAACGTCATCCCGCATCGGCTTGCCAACGATAAAGTTGGATTCAGTACGGAATAGGCTTCCCCCCTTATCACTCCGATGGTTCCAAAGCCGAAGAGCTTCCCGGCTGCTGCCACCGCGCATATATGGTTGGAATAAGCGCCGCCAAAGGTCAATAATTTATTATAACCCTTCCGGCCGGCTTCTTTCAGGTTGTATTTCAGTTTCCTCCATTTATTTCCTGAAATGAATTCATGGATCCTGTCTTCCCGCTTGATAAATAATTCAATTCCTCTTCCTGTTATTTCATTTACCTCAAGCGGGACAATTATTGCATTACCCGTATCAGGGTGTGATAATTTAAATTGATTTTCAGGCATTCTATGCAGCAGTCCTCAGGTATAATTGCTTTTCAATTTCATTGATTCTTTTTACTGCAGCGATGGCATACAGAGCAGCGGGGATATCAATTATATCTGAAAAAATAGAAATGCACGTCAGGGTCAGGCGATGATCCCGGGTAAGTGGCAATTTTAGCATGAGTAAATACACAAGGCTAGATAGAATTGAAAGAAGCCAGAAAATCCACCAGGTAGCCAGGGCAGGGCTTTTAAGGTTTGTTCCGGAGCCGGGGGCAACTTGTTCAAGCGAAGTAACTGTTTTATGATAAGTTTCTTTTACAATGAAATAAGGCAAAAATGCATTCACAAATGGGATGAGAAAAGAAAGCACGGTCCATAGCGGTTTATATCTTGTTTTTTCCAGTCCCAGCCGGTTTATATTGGAATAGGAACGGTGCAGCCAACCCCAGAAAGCCAGGCCGGAACAAAAAGACACAATGGTATAAAAAATACTGATCAGCAATTGGCGGATCTCGTTGTGTCTTTCTGCGTGAAGGCCGACGGTTTCGGACCGGAGGAGCCGGAGGATCAAGTTTAATTCCAATAAATCAAACATGACCATCACAATGTCAAAAACGATGATTATCCTTAATATCATTATTGCCTGCCCCGCCCGGAACTCATTATTCTTGATTAAAGGCATAATCAATAAGGAATTTGTATGAAGGTAAGAAGATAAAGAAAAAGGCGCAAGTGCCGGATCTCACGCCAGGCGATTTCACGCAAACCACGGTTCTTGCGTGGCACGGTTGTCAAAAACGCGGAGAGATTTGAAATGTCACGCAAAGGCGCCAGGAGCGCAAAGGTTTATTTAATTATAATTCCATTAAAACTTTATAAATACCTTTGCGCTCCTGGCGCCTTTGCGTGATCTAAAATATATCCTGGCGTCCTTAGCGCCCTGGCGTGAAACCTCTCCGCGTGAAACTAATCCTGTTTGAGTTTATCCAGTTCTCCCTGGTAATACTTCAGGTTGGGTTTCTGATCATCGGGAATATTCTTAATCGCAATCTCCCAATTCTTGATCGCATTTTTCTTATCGCCAAAAGCAGCATATCCACGGGCCAGCCCCACATAGGTCGTGAACATATCGTCGGGGTGCTTTTTCCGGTTCATTTTGAAAACCTCCATGGCTTTGTCGTTTTTACCCGCAGTTAATAATGACCTGCCATACATATGTATTTCACCCACGGTGGCGGAGGGAAGGTTGATCGCTTTATCCATCAGGTCATCCGCTTCCTGGGTTTTACCCATGGCGGCCAGCACCATCGACTTCGTTTGCAGGGTCGTGAAATTTTCCTGTCCGACAAAGGCTCCTGAGATGGCATAGTCGGCCCACGTCATTGCTTCATCAAGATTAATTTTATGATTGACACAGAACCTGGCAGCCTGTGACCATGCCAGCCAGTTGAAGCCGGGTGAGTTTCTTAATTGTTCCCTGATCCGGGTGAGGTAGATCTGGTAGGGGTCGGCCACTTCGATTTTAAAGGGGATCTTCAGGCTTTCCCATTTCAAATAAGCCGTACAGGATCCCAGCTCGCGATCTTCAAATCCGTAGGTAAGCCATTCATTAAATTCACATTGGACCGGCGTCACAGGTACTCTTAGCTGATCTTCTGTGGAATCATAAAAAAAGCTTCCCCATGAGGTATAGTTTTTTGAAAATATTAATGTCCAGGGCCCGTCTTTTTCCGGGATAATATGAAAACCGTAGCTGCCCGCCGGCAGATCATTGCCATTAATTTTCACATCATGGGAAACATAAAAAACCGTGTTTTCATTCGCTCCGGCCCTCCACGGTGATTCTTTGGCGGTGCCGAAACCGAGGTTAGCCATACCCCAGGGAACAAGATCGCCCCAGATCTTACCTTTGCGGTCTTCCCCGTTGGGACCGGTCACATTGGGGCTGTTATAAGTGAATGTGGCTTCCACCAGTCCCATGTACTGGCTGACTACGCATTTTTGATTGTCGCCGGAGGGTGGCAAGGTAATCTGCTGTGCTTCCAGGAAAAAGGGGAGACAAAGTAGAATACCAAGCACCCGGGATTTGTTGTAGAATGTTTTCATAGGTGTTAGTTTAAGTTTGACCATGTTAAATTTCTGAATTTTAAATTCCCGTAACAGCCGGAATAACAGGAACGGGTAAAATCGTATATAAAAGCGAAAATTATGATTACCTGTAAATTTAAGTTAATATTAAATAACAGCGCTGAAAGTAAAAATACCCCGGAAAGGGGGATATCATCATGGATGTGAATTCCCTCTTAAATTCCTTATTCGTATTTTAAAGCATCGGCAGGATTTTTTACCGCCGCTTGCCGGCTTTTCCAGGATACTGTAATTAGGGCAATCCCGGCAGCCACAAGGCCGGACAGCATAAATACCCACCAGGATAAATTGGTCCGGTAAGCAAAATTTTCAAGCCAGTGATTCAATGCGATCAGCGAAACCGGCACCGCTATCAGTAAAGCCAGCGCGACTTTCTTCACATAACCTTTTACAAGCATCGTCATTACTTCAAGGGTTCCTGCTCCGGCCACTTTGCGAATGCCAATTTCCTTTACCTTTCGATTCATGGCGAGAACCGTAAGGGCAAATAATCCGGCACAGGCAATCAGGATGGAAAGAAAAGAAAAAACAATAAGCATTTTTGAAAGATCCCTGTCGTTTTTATATAAATGCCGGACCTGGTTACTCACATATTTTATTTCCAGCGGGTATTCGGGCACAAATTTATTCCATACGGTTTTGATGTGGTCAGAGACTGAAGGAACCTGCGGGTCAAAACGGACAATGATTTCATTCAAAAAGAAAGGATTCATCTGGTAAAACATGGGGCCGATGGCGGAATGTAGAGATTTGAAATTATAATCTTCCACCACCCCGATAATCGGTCCGTGTTGCCCCCATACTTTGAACTCCTTTCCTAAAGGATTTTCGATTCCCATTGCTTTCACAGCGCTTTCATTCAGCATAAAAGCACAGGTTTTTTTATCCCAATCCAGTTGGTCGCCCGGGAAATCCCTGCTGAAGCTCCGGCCTTCAATTATTTTTACCCCTATTGTATGAAAATAATCGTAAGAAACCGACTCCCAGCACATATGGAATTCCTTGTCATCCGGTTTACCCTCCCAACGTATATCTCCGGCATCGGTAATTACTGTTGCCAGGGAAGAGAATGAAAGGCTTGCATTCAGAATACCCGGATATTTTTTCAATTCATTAACAAACAATCCGAATTTTTCATTATAGATCCCTTCGCCTACATGCATATTTAATGGGATCGTGATAAGTTGTTCTTTGGCATAACCGGTCTTGTGATTTTCCATGAACCGGACTTGTTTATGGACAAGAACAGCGGCGGCGATGAGTGAAATACACAGGGAAAACTGAAAAACAACCAGTACCCCTGCCAGGCTGAATTTCCCGGGTTTGAATTGCCTATGCCGATTCAGTAATTTTACAGGACAGCGGGAAGTCAGCACAAGGGAAGGATATATTCCTGAAAGGAGAATCACGATTGCAGCCGATATAAAAAGGATTAAAATTATTTTTAAATCCGTTAAACTAATCTCGGGCAGGAAAGAAAAGACATTGGTCAGCCAGGCATCGTATAACATAAAAAAAAGAACGGACACCACAAGGCTCATTAAAATAAAAACAGCGGCTTCGGAGAAATACCCGAGGAATATTGAAAATCGCGAAGCGCCGAATATTGATTTGATCCCCGTTACCGTGGATTCTTGCTCTGCCATGCCAAGATAAAGAAACAAAAAATTGGCAATAGAAATAAAAAGGGTCAGGACAGCGATAAGCGCCAGGATGTTCAGGTAATTTACATTCGCCTGGGGCCTCGATTCCCATAACAGTTTATTATCCACGTGGATTTCTTTCAACGGCTGGAATGAAAGTTTAATTTTACTGTTTGGAATAAATTTCGAAATGAAATCCCGGGCTTTCTCCCGTAAATTATCGATGGAAGAATTTTTCTTTAATAAAAGAAATGTATGTACGTCGCTACCATATTTCCAGGAAGGCTCTATCCAGACCTGGGTCAGATCGGAGATCGTCGATAAAGGCAGGACCAGGTCACCGGTGAAATTCGAATTGGTTTGAAAATCCCTGAAAACGCCGGTGACGATAAAATCATCGTCATCTCCTACCCGGAAGTTCTTGCCGAGGGGATCTTCGTTCCCGAAATATTTTTTTGAGGCACGTGCCGATAACACGATTGAATGGGGGGAATTCAGGCAGGTTTCCGGGTTCCCTTCACTAAGCGGAAAGGAAAAAAGTTTGAAAAAACCGGAATCGGCAAACAGGGCCGAGTTCTCGTTGAATTTCCTTTCAGCGGAATGGCAGGCGAGATAGCCATAATAAAAGCTAACCCTGACGGCAGTCTCAATTTCAGGAAAATCGGATGACAAAGCGTACGCCAGCGGGCCGTAGGTGGAGGTTTCACTGTTTTCACCGTCATCCTGAATAAGCTGGTAAATCCTGTCGGAGCCGGGGTTCCCCTTATCATAATTATATTCCTGATATATATAACAAAAAATAATTCCGGCCGCCACCAGCCCCAAGGCCATTCCCAGAATATTGATGAGACTTAGGTCAGGGTATTTTTTGAGCCTGCGAAAAATAATTATCAGCTTGGTCATAATCGTGCAGTAAAAAAATTCAGTATAGGCAGGAAAGGATCAGCCCTTAAAAACCGAATTATATCTTGTTTTTAATATAAACCACAATACGGAAGAGAACAGAAAAATTACGACTCCATACAAGGGAGCAAACATTGAAATTTTTATCCCGCTTACGATCAGCCCAAACGACACATCGGCAGCTTCCTGAATTGCGCTTAATGCCGACATGATGCCGAAGCCCTGTGCGAAAATCCCGAATACCGCGGCAAAGCTTCCGAGGTATATGACAGACAGCACAAGGTTTTTTGTCTTTGCCGGTTTAGGTGAAGCTTTGAAATACAAAGCGTAACATGTAACAAAAAAAACAATAAGAATCCCGATAAGTAATACGGTAAGTACCGACATGAACGGGATACCGCCTTTCACATGAAGTTCAATAAACCATTTCATCGTAATAGAAATTTAAGTATAACCTATTTTACACCCAACCTTACGAAGAAAATATTAATGGAAATTAATAAATAGACTCAATGATATCCTGCGTGGATATAAAGAAATGCCGGATGGCTGAATGGTGTTAGTCTACTAAATTCTTAAATTAGTCGACGTAACAATCCTGATTTTCCCCGGAGGAACTTTACCTCCATTTTTCGCCGTATATTGAATTGAAGATAAATCATAATCATTTGAAACGTTTCAGTTATATTAAATTCAGGGTCATTTTTCACGCTGTTTTCTGGGTCGGCGTACTGATGTTTTATACTTTCCTTTTCGGCAGCGATAACCATGAATACAGCAATGCTTTTTATTTTGTGATCTGGTTGTTGCCGGTTACCATCGGAACAACGTATTTTCTGAATTATTATCTGATCCCGAAATTTTTACTGGCTAAAAAATATTTAAGATTTATCTTATTCTTTATTTATACTATTATCATTTCGATAACCCTGGAATTGAATGTAGTTATCCTTAATATTCTGTTCAGGAGCGAGGTAACGGTGCACGCTTCATTTAACAATTTTTACCTCATTGCAGGAAATTACCTGGTGATATTTTTTGCGGTTTCAATAAAGCTGGTCAATCAATGGTATGGCATGGAAAAAAAGACGGTTTTACTCGAAAAGGAAAGTATGGAAATCGAATTAAAATTAAAGGAGGCGCAACTGAAACTTTTGAAGGCCCAGATCCATCCTCATTTTCTTTTTAACACGCTTAACAATCTTTATGGCCTGACCTTGAAACGGTCAAAAAAATCACCGGAAGTGGTTTTAAAAATTTCTTCCTTACTGGATTATATGATATACCGGAGTTCACTTCCCCTGGTGAAACTGGAGGAAGAATTTAATTATATTAAAGATTACATTGTCCTGGAAGAATTGCGGTATAAAAAACTTAAAATTGGTATTAATTACCCTGAAGATACCTACGGCTTTTCTATCGCTCCCCTTATTCTTCAACCCTTCGTGGAAAATGCATTTAAACACGGAACGAGCAAGGACATTGCTGCTCCGTGGATTAAGATTAAAGCCGCCCTGACGGATAAAGGAACGCTGCATTTTTCAGTCATGAATTCCAAATCCGGATATACACAAGAGGATCAATCGGGCTATACGGAAGGGATAGGGCTTAAAAACGTGAAAGAAAGACTGAATATCATTTACGCGGATAACCATACACTGAGGATCGACGAACGGGATGAAAGCTTTAACGTAGATCTTATTATTAATTTAAAGTAGTCATCATGAAAAAAATACGATGCCTTATCATTGATGATGAACCTATTGCAACCGAGGTCATTAAAAACCACCTGGATAAAATGGATCAGCTCGAAATTGCGGGCATCTGCGACCAGGCCGTCCAGGCATTTGAATTTTTAAAACTTCACCCGGTTGATCTGATTTTCCTGGATATACAGATGCCGAAGATGACAGGTATCAATTTCCTGAAGAGCCTGAAAAATCCACCGGCAGTCATCATCGTCAGTGCTTACAGGGAATATGCGCTTGAGGGTTTTGAGCTGGATGTCGTCGATTACCTGTTAAAACCGGTTTCCTTTGAACGGTTCCTGAAAGCCATAGACAAATATTATACGCATTACAATAAAAGCAACAACTCACTCGGCGATGAAATAACGGCTGCGCCGGCGCAGGGAAGTATATGGGTTCGTTCCGATAGAAAAAATGTGAGGATTGAGACCGGTAAAATACGCTATATCGAAGGGCTGAAAGACTACCTGAAGATTTACCTGGACGAGGAGATGATTCTCAGCAAGATAACGATGAAGGAAATGGAGGAAAAACTAAAGGAAGAAAATTTTATCAGGATCCACCGGTCGTTCCTGGTTCCGGTGAAGAGGATCTCCGCCTATACCCAGGAAAGTGTTGAAGTAGGTAAGGATGCGCTGCCGATCGGGTATAGTTACAGGAATTCGGTAATGGCTATTTTGAAAGATAACTAATATTGAATCTTTTCCGGTGAACTTCCGGATTATCCCCATGCATCCTGCCAATGAGCCGTAAACCCCGTTTATTACGATAAATCATTAATTTTTATTAGCTTTCACAAACTTTTGGGTCATGAAGTCAATATACTTACTACTGATACTGTTTTTATTTCTTTTTAACTGTACCCAACAAAGTCCCACCCTGCCTCCACCTACCAATCTTCAATGCGAATACCGGGTCAACCCCCTGGGGGTCGATGCCATTCCGCCCCGGTTGTTCTGGGAAATTACCGGTACGCCGCGTGGTACGATGCAGAGTGCGTATCAGGTGATGGTGGCTTCCATGGACAGCCTGCTTAACGCCGGTAAACCGGATCTGTGGAATTCGGGAAAAGTAAATTCCAATGAAAATATTCAGATCGCCTATCAGGGCAAAGCACTTGAGTCCGGAAAACGCTATTGTTGGAAAGTGCGGTTCTGGGATCAGGACGGAAATGTTTCTGATTACAGCGAGCCGGCCTGGTGGGAAATGGGACTGATCCATCCCGGCGACTGGAAAGGCAATTGGGTTTACAACGGTGTAGCCGCCCCTGATTCCGAGGAAGATATGTATAAAGATACACCAGCGCCTTTATTCCGGAAGGAATTTTCCGTGTCAAAAAAAATTGCATCGGCCAGATTGTACATCAGCGGTCTGGGATATTATGAAGCCTACCTTAATGGTCAGCGAGTTGGGGATCATGTGCTCGACCCGGGCTGGACGGACTACGCGAAAAGAGTTCAGTATGCCACCTTTGATGTAACCGCTATGCTTCAGTCGGGGAGCAATGCAATCGGGGTGATGCTCGGAAACGGATGGTATAACCCCCTGCCCCTTTACCTTTTTAACCGCTTGAATTTAAGGAAGATACTAAAGATCGGACAGCCGGAATTCATTGCCCAGCTCAATATCATTTACACGGATGGAACATCGGACCAGGTGGTGAGCGATAATTCCTGGAAAACCGGTGAAGGCCCCATCCTTATGAACAATGTTTATCTCGGGGAAAAATACGACGCCCGACTGGAGCAGGAAGGCTGGGATGATACCGGCTTTAATGATAGCCAATGGAAGACTGCCGTTAGTGCCCAGCCTCCGGGAGGTACATTGGTTGCTGAATTGCAGCCACCGGTAAGGATCACGAGTTTTATTGCACCGGTGAAAATGAACGAACCGAAAAAGGGGGTTTACATTTTTGATATGGGGCAGAACTTTGCCGGTGTGGCAAGACTCAAGGTAAGCGGACCGGCAGGAACTAAAGTACGGATGCGTTATGGAGAATTACTGAATCCTGACGGCACCTTAAATGATAAGTCCACCATGGCCTGTCACATCATGGAAGGTTCCTATGTGAAACATCGTCCCGGCGCCCCCCTGAATGCCAACCAAACGGACACTTATATTCTTAAAGGGAAGGGATTAGAAATATATAAAAGCAGTTTTACTTTTCATGGTTTCCGCTATGTGGAAGTGACCGGTTTCCCGGGAAAGCCTAACATGAAAAGTGTGATGGGGTTGCGAATGAATTCCGACCTTGAACCGGCGGGCAGTTTTGAATGTTCCGATTCCTTATTGAACAAGATCCAGCACAATGCACAATGGACTTTTCTCAGCAATGTTTTCAGTATTGAATCGGATTGTCCCGGCCGCGAAAAATTCGGATACGGCGGCGATATGGTAACGGCCTCCGAAGCTTACATGCTTAATTTTAACATGGCAAGATTTTATTCCGAAGCGGTTGAGAATTTCGCGGATGATCAGCGGCCGGGAGGCGGCATGCCGGAATGCGCACCAGATAACGGTATTTATGATGAAGGACTGACCTCTGACACCGGTCCGATCGGCTGGATGCTGGCTTTCCCCTGGCTGCAGAAAAAACTTTATACCTACTATGGTGATAAAAGAATTTTAGAAAAGCAATATAGTGCTACCCAAAACCTGGTTGAATTCGTACATCAGAATGCACCGGACAACCTGGTTGAGAAAGGGATCAGCGATCATGAAAGCCTGGTATCAAAACCTTACCGGGTATCGGGTACTGCTTTTTATTATGACCTTGTAAAATCACTGGCAGGTTTTGCCGCCATTCTCGGCAAGACCGACGACTTCGGCAAATACAGTCAACTGGCGGGCAACATTAAACAATCATTCATTAATACCCTGGTCGATAAAACCAGCGGTAAAGTCGATTCGGCCACCCAGGCATCGCAGTCCATCGCCCTGTATTATAATCTCGTACCGGAAAATCTTAAGCAAGCGACATTATCCGTTCTTGCCCATGATATTAAAAGTCATGGGAACCATCTCACCACGGGGATCTTCGGAACTAAAATGATGTTCGAAGTGCTGCGCAGGAACAACATGAATAACCTTGCCCTGGCTATGAACGATCAGCACGATTTCCCGGGCTATGGCTATATGATCGACTCCGGGGCCACCACGATCTGGGAAAGCTGGAAAGGCAGCGGTTCCCGGAACCACCCGATGTTCGGCTCGGTAAGCGAATGGCTTTTTAAGGGGATCGGGGGAATCAGCCCGGCCGACGATGCCAGCGGATTTAACCATATTGTGATCAAACCCGATTTTTCCGACAGCCTGCATTCGGTGGATGCTTCCTATCATTCCATTCGCGGCCTGATCCAAAGCTCATGGAAATTTGTGCCCGGAAAAGTAATCTTTACTGTGGTGATCCCGGGCAATACTACGGCCAGTGTATATTTCCCGACTACCAATACCGACCGGATAAGGGAAGGCAATAATCCTATTACTAAAATCCGGCAAATCACATTTATCAGGAATGAAGGCGGCAGTTCGGTATTCAAGGTCGGATCGGGGCATTATACTTTTATAATTGATTAATTAAGGCCATTTCCAGACAATAAACGGTTCCTCCTTTTAATCATTCAAAGCCGCCGCTTACTCATTGGCGCATCGGTTTACAAGTTATATTAACAATCATTGCACATGAAATCAATGGTTGAATAATAAAACTGTAAACATCAATGTCTTCATTCAAGAATACCAGGCTTTATCCTGTTCATAATGGAATAAAATACGGGAGCATTATATCCATTACCTTCCTTTTCATTCTGTTTTCGATTTTTCCTTATGCTACCCATGCACAGGATTTCTCGAAAACCCATTTATCGGGGGCTTTTTATCCCTTCGAGCTCCCGCCTTATGAGTATGAAAATAATTTTGTGCTTACAGTGACCTTTCGAACCACGCCCGAAGCTTTACGGGCCCTGGTGCCTGATCCACTGGAGCCGAACCTGGATAATATAATGAGTGTCAGTTTTGTATTACGAAAAATGTTCAAACCGGAAAGAATCATGTACACCGAAGCCGCCTTATCCGTACCGGTCACTTACCAGAATGACTCAGGCATTTACTATCCCGTGCGATACATGGATTTAAAAGACCAGCAAATGAGTGATCATGAAATATATGGCATGTCCCATGTAAACGCTGATGTTGAAATAGACCAGGTACGAGATAAATTCCGCGGTACGGTAATCCGGAACGGGAAACCGATCATTGACTTTATGTTTGACCCCGGATCAATCATACGCCTGGATACCAACCAGTTCAATAAAAAAATTTACAACCTGAAAGAGATCCCTTCCGTGAAGGATGCCAATATGCCTGCCCTTAAACAATTAATTTCGGTGGACAGGAAAAATGTTATCCTGGAAAGCAGCCGGCAGGGTACGGCCAGGCTCTTTTTCGATACCCTTCCCCTTGATCCTTTATCGAAAATTCCAATAAGAACAATCCTGGGGGCCATGTATTATAAAATAAGCTATACCCTGAATAACGGTGAAGTTGTTTACGACTACCTGAAAGACGGGGATCTCAGGAGCCAGGTATTCAAGCCCTGAGCGGTCGGTTCAGCCGTGAAAATCCCGCATTCGGTGGAATACTTTTTCCCCATGTTAAAATTAAAAACCTTCCTTGCAGTAGGCCAAGAACAGGTGCCCGGTATATAAATCAAAAAAAGATGAAAATAATGATTCATTAACTATATAAACTAAAACCAAATTAAAAATGACCATTAAAAATAAACTTTACCTGCTGATTTTTTCCGTTTTCATTGTTTTCGGAATTATCGGAGTTTTCACTTATTACTCATTCCATAAACTGGACAATCTCAACACTGTTAAATCCAATACCCTTCTTCTGAATGAATATACGCTAAAGATCAGGAAAATGGAAAAAAACTTTCTGATGAGGGATGTAAAAAACGATGATTTTTACAAAACGGGAACCAGTATCAACCTGAAGGATTTTAATGCCTACATGGACACTACCCGGGAATTGACAGCCAAAATGATCCGGGATAAATATGTAAAATCATTTGGCTTGACGGACAGCTTCAAAAACATTAAAGGATCGCTGGAAAGTTATGATTCAGCGTTTGAGGTTCTTGTCCGCAAATCCAGGGCCAGGGGATTCAACAGCACAGGAATCGAGGGAAGCTTGCAGAATTCTTACCAGTATTTCGATCAAAGTGTATCGGCTAACCATCTCGGTGACGCCTTCACGATCCATTTGCTTTCCTTACGGCGTTATGAAAAAAATTACATTTTAAGGAACGATCTTACATATAAGGAAGATTTTGTTCAGGAATGTGATACGTTGAACAAATACGTCAGTGAATTACCTATTAAGAATGAATTAAAACAGAATTTGAGCAATGAATTATTAAAATACAAAACCAATTTTCTTTCGCTGGTGGATATCGATATGCAAATCGGCTCCAACAGCACCGAGGGTCTCCTGGGTAATCTTGAAAATCATGTCCAAACAGTGGAACCGGAAGTAAAAAGGGTGATAAGCTCAATGGAATCTCATATCAGCATTGTCAAGAACCTTACCGATAATCTTCTTATGATCATCATCGCTTTAGGCGGCGCCTTCTGCCTGGTTTTCGGTTTGATCTTAATCCGGGATATCTATAGCATCATGGGTGGCGAACCCGCTATTGTTGCAGAAATTGCCGAGAATATCGCAAATGGAAATCTTGCCATCAAACTGGATTACACGCTGGCTAAAAAAGGCATGATGAAGTCGATCTTTGATATGAGTGAAAAATTAAAACATACTATGTCCAATATACTTATCAGCTCGGGAAATATTGCCGCTGCCAGTCAGCAACTTTCCAGTTCTTCGGTACAGTTGTCTCAGGGGGCTACAGAGCAGGCTTCTTCTTTTGAAGAATTGTCTTCGACCATGGAAGAGATCACGGCGGCCATCGATAAAAACACTTCCAATGCGATACAAACTGAAAAAGTTTCCTCGGAAGCCGAAAAAGGGATCAGGGAGGTGAATAACTGGTCAGAAAAAGCCCTGGAATCGAGTACTATCATTGCAGATAAGATACAAGTAATCAATGAGATAGCTTTCCAGACCAATATTCTCGCCTTGAATGCGGCGGTAGAAGCGGCGCGTGCCGGTGAGCAGGGAAAAGGCTTTGCGGTAGTGGCTTCGGAAGTAAGGAAACTGGCGGAAAGAAGTAAAACCGCGGCTGATGAGATCGTACAGCTGGCAGCCAACAGTCTTTCGGTAACGAAGGAAACGGTAACGAAACTGAATGAAATGCTGCCCAAGATAAAGAACACCACCAGCCTGTTGCAGGAAATTGCTGCCGCAAGCGCGGAACAGAATACCGGTGCAAGCCAGGTGAACATTACCATTCAGCAGTTGAATAGTGTGACCCAGGGCAATTCATCCACCTCCGAGGAACTGGCTTCGAGTGCCGAGGAACTGGCTTCCCAGGCGGAGTCCCTGCAGGAAATGGTTTCCATCTTCCGGATTGATGATGGGAAAGAAAAGAAAACAGAGTTAAAGAATAAACCTGTAAAAAACAGGGAGGTTAAATTCAACGAAAAAATTTCTTCCGGTGACAACGTTCCATTTCATTATGAAAAGAAAGAGGAGCCCGGAAGAGCAGAAAAGGAAATTAAAATCAACAATAAGATCGATCTGGAGCTTGAAGAATTTGAGAAGTTCTGAATTTGATGAATGGCGCAAGTGACCGTACGCACATGCCGCACCAAACCCTTGCGCCATAACTAAATTGATTAAAAATATCTGCTTTCGTAATAAAACCGGCGTTGCTGAAATTCGGCGCGCCGGTTTTGTTTTTTCATGAGATGCTGGAATGAAAGACGGGGGTAGCTATTACACAGAGTTACGCAGAAGAAGGCACAGAGGGCCGCGGAGAAAAAAGCTAACTCCCGTGGTCTTTGGCGCACAGAACACCGAACACCGATTCCACATTCTTCCTTCAGATTCACTCGGGTCGTAGCGAGACACTACGATCAGAGGGGGTCCACATTCTTCATTCAGTCGTAACAAGAGTTATTAAAACTCACCGTTTTTATTGTTAATAAATATTAAAAATCTTAAATTATTTTTACATGAAAACTTCATTATTAATTACAACCTTTATATTTCTTATACTCATAAGCGGGTGTAAAAAAGATGATTTAAATCCTATAAATAATTTTGACACAACTTCAAATGTCATCGATACAACACAAATAATTGACACAACCTCAATAGTTGACAATAATCAAGATATAAATAATGATGATACAACTTTAACGTATTATGGTTATGGAATATGTAATAAAACAGAAATCCAAAACAAATATGATGGGGATACTATTTTTATTACTATATCATTCAATCTTTTTACAAAGAGATATGAAGATAGATATTTAATTAATTTTTCTAATCAATATGATGCTAATCATATGTTAGAATCAGATACTTTATATGGGGGTTTCATAAATCTAAATTCAGATGATAGCACATTAATTTTACAATTTAATTTAAATAAAATTACAAATCAGAATATAAGTGATGATACTAGAAATTATATGATTGATCAATTGCATTTTAAATATAATATCAAATTAAAATCAGTTAATGCAACTTGGAAAAGATTTCTTTTTTATCCTTCCTCAAATCAAAGCACAGATGTGATTTTATCGAATAGTATAAATAATTGCGACCTTATGACAGAAGCTGATTTTAAAATGAATCTAATTAATTAGATTAATAATTATAAAATATAAGGAGTTTAACTCCCTTTTTTTATGACATTTGAGGATCAAAATCATGTGCATTATAACCCGACCAACTACTAACTGTCACATTTAACTATCCAATATCACTTCCATCCCATATACCAGATGCTAATGTTAAACTTATAGCTGGTTTTGCTTGATAAGGTGAATTTACCCTGAACGTAGCGAGACGCTACGACGAGGGAAAGCACGGTGGGGCGCAGAGATTACATTACTACGTTCACAATGTTGAAATCCTGACATAAA
>CAYNCU010000067.1:0-18873 GCA_964395765.1 uncultured Roseivirgaceae bacterium
ATTTCCTTCATGCCATATTTAAAACTGGCGTTATAATGAAGCGACTTATTCCATTGATAATCCTTTTGCAAAGGCTTATAATCCGGCACCCTGTCACTGACCCGGTACGTAATACCGGCGTTCAGGGTAACAATATTCACTCCCTTGTTCGGTTGTGTGAAAGCCGCCAGTGAAAAATGGGTAATGGAAAGTGCGGTGATCAGCCTGAAGCGGTCCGAAAGCTTGTAATGCAAGCCGAATCTTAACTGCATGGTCACCGGGCTTCCGACGGCAACATTCTGGTTATTGGTTTCCCGGTTATAGGGCTTGTCATGGAATCCGAAACCGGCCCCGATATGAAAACATCCTTCAATATATTTTGTCCGCCAGAGATAAAAATCCGAATAAGCGATCAACCCGACGGATTGACCCAGGATATTTGAACCATAATCAAAATAAGAAACAGCGAATCCCACATCCGGGTATTTAAAAACCTGCTCCCACACTTTATCACCATAGGTATTCTTGTTAAAATCAATTTCAAACCCCCGGGTCATGCCCTGTGCGAGGTGACCCATATAGCGATCGTGCTTGACCACAAATCCTTCTAACAGATTTGCCCCGGTAGTAAAAGTATAAGGAGATCCCTGGGCTAAACTCTGCCCGCTTACCTTGATTAATAAGCTGAAAAGGATGATTATTGCGCCTAATGAATGTCTCAAGAGTACAAGATGCTACTTACCACAGGCAAAATTATATAATTTACAGCAAGGGATGCAAAACGTCATAAAAAATGCCATTGTAACCGGTTCAAGCCGCGGTATTGGCCTGGCCATCACAAAAACCCTGCTGGAAAAAGGTGTTCATGTGGCCGGATGGAGCCGGAGCGCAACGGACTTGATACATGAAAATTTCATAGACATTTCTACGGATGTTTCCGACCCGGAATCCGTTGAAGCGGCTTATAACAAAACTTTCGACCACTTTAAAGGGACAACGGACGTGCTGATCAATAATGCGGGTATCGCTTACACGGGAGACTTCGAGTACCTTCCCCTTGAAAACTGGAAGTCCATGTTCAGAGTAAATGTTGATGGAATATTTTACTGCACCCGAAAGGTTATCCCGGTCATGAAGAAACAGGGCTACGGCCATATCGTGAACATTTCTTCCATCGCCGGATTAAACGGGGTAAAATCAATGGCCGGTTATTCTGCCACCAAACATGCCGTCCGTGGGATTTCCCATTCATTGTACATGGAACTCCGTGAATATGGCATTAAGGTTACCTGTATTTACCCGGGATCCGTGCAAACCCATATTGCCGATAAGGACAAAGCGGTTCCGCTGGCCAATAATCCCATGTTGCCGGAAGATATTGCGGGCACTGTAATCCAGGTACTTTATACTTCGCCGAACTACCTGACCGTTGACGTGGAGTTGCGGCCTTTAAAGCCCAGGGGATAATATACTGTAGAACCAGGAATATCGTTGATAATACTGTATGTCGATTGTAATTAAAGACCTTACCAAGGTATTCGGACAGCAAGCAGCCGTAGATCATATTAATTTTTCTGTGAAGCCCGGTGAGATCATGGGTTTTCTCGGCCCGAATGGTGCCGGCAAATCCACTACGATGAAAATCGCATCCTGCTATCTTTCCCCCACCAGCGGTAATGTTGAAGTTGCGGGTTACAGCGTGCTTACCCAATCCATGGAAGTGCGGAGGAGAGTGGGCTACCTTCCCGAAAACAACCCGCTTTACCACGATATGTATATCAAGGAATACCTCGCGTTGATCGCAAGGATCCACAAAGTCAATAATATCTCTTCCCGCATCCGGGAAATGATCGACCTCACCGGCCTCGGCAGGGAGCAGGGCAAACGCATCGGCCAGCTTTCGAAAGGATACCGCCAGCGCGTAGGTCTGGCACAAACGATGATCCACGATCCTGAAGTTCTGATCATGGATGAGCCTACTTCCGGCCTCGACCCCAACCAGATCGTTGAGATCCGCCAGCTGATCCGGAATATAAGCAAAGAGAAGACAGTCATATTATCGACCCACATTATGCAGGAAGTGCAGGCCTTGTGTGAACGCGTGGTCATCATTAACCGGGGAAAAATAATTTCCGACAGCACGATCAAGGACCTGGTGACTTCCCGGGAAGGGAAGAAACAAATCCGGATCGAATTCTCGGATGCTCCGGACATTTCCCTGTTCCGCCAGCTGCCCGGCCTGGAAAAAATCGAAGCGGAAGGAGAACATGTGATCCGGATGACATTTAAAAATGATATCGACGCCCGCGCCGATATTTTCAGGATCGCCTCGGAAAACAATCTGCCGGTCGTCGGCCTGACCCAGGAAGAACTGTCCATGGAAAAAATATTCAGGGAATTAACCAATACATCACAGGAAAATGATCCAGGTACTGTATAAGGAGATTAATAATTTTTTCAATTCCCTCACGGCTTACATCGTGGTGGCAGTATTCCTTACTACCATAGGCCTTCTTATGTGGGTTTTCCCCGACACCAGCGTCCTTGCTTACGGCTTTGCTGATATGGAAACGCTATTCAGGATGGGCCCCTATGTATTCATGTTCCTGGTACCGGCCATCACTATGCGCATGTTTTCAGAAGAAAAAAAATCGGGGACTATGGAAATTCTTTTTACCCGCCCCTTAAGCGACTACCAGATCATACTGGGAAAATATTTCGCCAGTGTCCTCATCGTTCTTTTTTCCCTCGTTCCGACGCTGTTATATTATTACTCAATCTACGTGTTGGGAAGCCCGCCCGGCAATATCGATACCGCCGGCGTGATCGGATCCTATATCGGCCTGGTGCTGCTGGGAGGCGTGTTTGCCTCCATCGGTCTGTTTTCATCAGCCTTGACAGAAAACCAGGTGGTTGCATTTATCATTTCCGTATTCCTGTGTTTTATTTTTTACGACGGACTTCAATCCTTTTCTACCGTTAATGTGTGGAGCAAAATCGCCGGCCTCCTCCAGTACCTAAGTATCTCCTATTACTATAATGACCTGAGCCGCGGCCTGATCGATATCGGGAGCGTCGTTTATTTCCTCAGCGTGATCACCTTTATGCTCTTATTAACGAAACTTATTACGGGAAGCAGAAAATGGTAGATCTGGGAAGCAAAAAACTGGGCGATTATTTAACGGTGGTGGCGGGCCTGCTGGTGCTCATCAACATTAACCTGGCCCTGACACGGGTTCATATCCAGTTCGACCTTACCCAGGATAAAAGGCATACCATATCCAGGCCTGTAAAAAACATGTTGAAGAATCTTGATGATGCCGTTTATATTGATGTTTACCTCGACGGCGACTTCCCTCCCGCTTTCGAAAGGCTTGCCAATGCCACCCGGGAAATGCTGCGGGAATTCAGAACCTATGCCGGCTCCAATATACAGTACGATTTCATTGATCCTGATAAAACCGGCGGACCGGCAGGGAAAAAAGATCTCGTAAGATACCTCGGCAACCTTGGCATTCAGCCCACCAACCTGGTCGACAACCAGAACGGCCAGAAAATTGAAAAACTGATATTTCCCGGTGCCGTAATTTCCTATGGCGGAAGGGAAGCCGGCGTCATGCTGCTGAAGGGGAATAAGGCCAGCACGCCGGAAGAAAGATTGAATCAATCCATCGAAGGAATGGAATATGAACTGGCAAGCGGGATATCCAAACTGGTGAATGTCGACCGGAAAAGGATTGCCATGATCACCGGCAACGGCGAAATAGATTCCACTTCCACCGAATCCGCGATCGCCACGTTGAACGAATATTATGATGTATTCAAGGTAAACCTTAATGCAAAAAAGGACCTTAGCGGGTACGACGCCATCATTGTCGACAAGCCGGAAATCACTTTCACCGATAAGGAAGTTTATAAAATCGACCAGTACATCATGAACGGGGGAAAAGCATTTTTCCTGCTCGATGTCCTTCATGTGAACCCTGACAGTATCAGCAGTGAAGGGACCATCGGCTTTCCTTTAAATACCAATCTCGACGACATGCTTTTTAAATACGGGGTAAGGATCAATAAGGACCTCATCCTCGACCTCAACTCCGGGGCCTTCCCGGTGGTGACGGGGCACCTGGGCAACCAGCCACAGCTTCAACTGATGCAATGGCCGTTTTACCCCATTCTGAACCAGTTCGGGAACCACCCGATCGTAAGGAATATGGATGCTATCAGTTCCAAATATGTAAGTTCGATGGATACCATTGAAGTCCCGGGGATCAAAAAAACACCGCTGATCTTTTCGTCGCCATATACACGTATCGCCAGCACCCCGGTGCAGGTTAGCCTGAACGATCTCCGCGACCAGATGAAACCGCAATATTTCAACCACGGCCCGGCCATGGTATCCTGCCTCCTGGAAGGCCGGTTTACCTCCGTCTTTAAAAACCGCTTCCTGCCGGAAGGTACCGACAAAAAAACATTTAAGGACCAAAGCCCTCCGACCAGGATCATCGTTTGCTCCGACGGCGACCTGATACGGAATGATACCGATCCGAAAACAGGCGAACCGTATGAACTGGGCTACGACCCTTACCTGAAGGCGAACTTTGCCAACCGCGATTTCCTGCTCAATGCCGTATCCTACCTGCTGGATGAGAACGGACTTATCCTTTCCAGGTCAAGGCAGATTATCATGCGGCCGCTGGATAAAATCAAGATCAGTAACGATAAAACAAAATGGCAGGTCATTAACCTGCTGATCCCGGTAATTCTCGTGATCGTTTTCGGCATTATCCGGAACGCGATACGAAAACGTCAATATGCAGGAAAGTAATTTATGGATCAGAAAACGAAAAATATTGCCTTGATCATCGCCATCCTGGTTCTCACAGGAACCGCGGCATTGCTTTACTTTTCCGGCGGGCCTTCGCGGAAGGTAGATTTCGACGAGACGAAGTTTACCATCGCCGACACTTCCCGGATTCATAAAATTGTTATCAAAGGCAATTCCTTTACCAACACCTTACAGGATTCCGCCGGGACATGGATGGTTAATCATAAATACCCGCTTGACCCATCCATGAAAAAGGTATTAATGGCCGTACTGAACCGGGTAAGGATTCACCGGAAAGCACCCAAAAATCTTAAAGACAGTATTGCCCGACACCTTGAAAAAAACGGGTATAGGGTCTCGATATATGATGCTAACGATCTCATGCAATCCTACCTTGCAGGGGGAAATGATATTTCCGTATCCTATTTTATGGGGGATGACGGCGAGCCCTATGTGGTTCACCTGCCCGGTTACAACAGTTATGTTTCCGGCATTTTTGAAGTCAGTGAAAATGACTGGCGTGACCGTTTTGTATTTTCAACCTCCTGGATGGGCATCAAAAAACTAGCGCTTGATTATACCGACGACAAGGATAAAAGTTTTATCATCCGCTCAGGGGCGGGATTTCCAAATGTGGAAGGCATCAATAAGCCCGATACGTCAAGACTTATGCAGTATATCAACCTGTTCCATACTTTTGCCGTGGACCAGTACCTCGACAGCGGCAGGGTAGCGCGGTATGACAGCCTGTCCTTAACAAAACCGTGGGCCATTCTTACCGTGGACGCCATAAGTCTTTCGTCGCCATGCGTGGTGAAGTTTTTTCCGCGCTTGCCCGGCGACCGATTACTGGTCGGCCGGCTCAATGAAAACCAAATCGTGTTATTCTCGTATGACAGGATTAAAGAAATTTTTAAAACCAAATCCTGGTTCGGTAAACCATAGAATTTTTTATGCTGCTTTATTTTTTAATCCCGGCTTTTTTGAGTCTGCCTATCCATCCTTCCGCTACCGGAACTATTATGGTGAAAATAGACGGAATTTCATCCGATGAAGGCACTTTGGTGATCGGTTTGTTCGACAACAAGGATGATTTTAATATTTCACCCATAAAATATTTCAGGGAAGCTGCCCAGGGCCGCCGGTCCGTTGAAGTTGTGTTTCGCGGCATTCCCTACAATTTCTACGCGATCAGCGTTTACCAGGACCTGAATGATAACGGGAAACTGGATAAAAATTTCATCGGGATCCCTACGGAACCTTACGGATTTTCCAATAATCCCAGGATCGTAACCGGGCCATCCTTTGAAAAATCCCTTTTTGAATTGAAGAAAGAGGAAATCTCAATGACCATAAACCTGCATTGATAAAATATCCGGATTTACTCACCATCAAGTTGGTACTTGAATAGTACTCACAGTAAATTGCCGGTGCCGCATTTATAAAAAATCATCCAACCCTTTACTTCGAGAGGAAATTTATTAACTTTAAAATCTGATCAGCATTAAAAAAACAAAGGCTTTGAGAATAATATCACGGCACCCTTCGTTTATTATTTGGTTCAAATAATGTCGCTATCGGAATAATTGATAATATTTGAAGTGGATTTTACAATTTAAAATAATAGATTACTAACAGTTATCGTTAACAAATTCTCAACTAACTCAGGGGGTTATGAAGTACTGGAACTCAATTTTCTACCTCATTTTTGCGGGATTATTCTTCATGGCAGGATGCTCAAAAGACAAACCGCAAACCAAGGCCGACTTTACTGCCAGCTCCGACAGTGCGAATGTATTTGACACCGTCTATTTTACCAACAAATCCCAGAATGCCAATAATTATGTCTGGTATTTCGGCGATGGCAATAGCAGTATTTCCGTCGAACAAAATCCTTCCCATGTCTATACAACCAAAGGCAGCTATACGGTCTCACTGAAAGCGATCGGATCAGGCAATAGCGACTCCACCTCACAGACCATCATTATACTTCCCTATAAAGGAAGCGTGATTACCGAAGGCCAGGGGATTCCGGAAATAAAGATCGGCGATACCTGGGCGGATGTTAAAACTACGCTCCCCCCGACTACAACCGATACGGCGTATGCCTCCTATTTTTATGCCGATCAGAATCTTTATGCCAATTGGGTATATTATGACAGTAGAGGAATTGGTGTGGGCTTTGTATCGAAAACCGCAACACTGGATAAAGCGGATCCCGCTTTTATTGTAACGGTTTACATGCCCAATTATATCGGCACCACTACAAAAGGAATCACCCTCGGAACCGGTACCCTGACAAAGGTGAAGGCTATCTATGGTAACCCGGAATCTACCGATACCAGCGATCCGAGTTTCACAGGTTACAGTTATTCGAGCCAGGGAATTGACTTCTATACGTATAACCCGAACTCTCCCGAGATCGTGAACCAGATGTTTGTCTATTCCGCCAGCGGATCGGGAAGGATCAGCGTCATCAACCCCGGGGGAAGTGATCAGTTGCATAGAATCTATGAACCTGTTCTACCGAAGGGCCACAAAAAATAATTTGCTGCGGCACTGAATCCATGAGTCGGAAATTTTAGTTATCAATAGCGGTCTGACGATTTATAGTTCGTTGTCCTAACTTGAATTTTAACCGGCTAAATCGACTTTTTGATGAACGGGAGCCCGTTCCTAATCGTCCGACCACTTCAGTATTCCGGCCGTTCTTGTACGCATTATTTATAAAAGTGTGAAATTGACTATGGGTTATTTTTTCACCCCGGTTTGAAAACCGGGGCATTCGCGATGTTTGATTTACGATTTGAAAGAATGGTCGCCGGTTGACAAGATTCCGTTATCAATAGCGGTCAGACGGTCAGGAGTTTCTGACACATTCATTGAGTATTCCTATGTTATAACGATTATTTTCTTAAATAGAATTCGTTTCTATCCGTCAGACCACTTCATGATTTGCATCCATCGCATCGAGCCTTTAGCTTCCGGCTTCGAGCTAAAAGTTATCGGTTCCTTTCAATAGTAAACTTCACCAGGTCCGAAAGCGATTGCTTGTAGGGGGAATCGCTGAACTCGCTCAGAATTCCTATCGCCTCGTTATAAAAATTGTTCATCACATTTTTCGCATACTCGATGCCGCCGGAAGCCTTCACGTAGTCAATGACCTCCTTCACCTTGCTCTGCTTATCACTTTCGTGGCGGATCTTGTGGATCACATTCTTTTTTTCCATCCAGGACGAGTGTTGCAGCGCAAAGATCAAAGGCAGCGTCATCTTCTTTTCCTTGATATCAATGCCCAGCGGCTTGCCGATTTCTTCCTCTCCGTAATCGAAAAGATCGTCCTTGATCTGGAAGGCCATGCCCACTTTTTCGCCGAAGCACTTCATCTTGTTCACCGTTTCTTCATCCGCTTCACCGGCGCAGGCGCCCACGGCACAGCAGGAAGCGATCAGTGAGGCGGTCTTCTGGCGGATAATATCATAATAAATATCTTCGGTAATATCGAGGTTCCTCGCCTTCTCCATTTGCAGCAGTTCCCCTTCGCTCATTTCCCGGACGGCGTTGGAAACGATTTGCAGTAAATTATAGTCGCCATACTCAACTGATAATAACAACCCGCGGGATAAAAGGTAGTCTCCCACTAAAACGGCGATCTTGTTTTTCCAAAGTGCATTGATGGAAAAAAATCCGCGCCTGAACTGGGCATCATCCACCACATCATCATGGACGAGGGTGGCGGTATGAAGCAGCTCGATCAGGGAGGCGCCGCGGTAGGAAGCCTCGGTGATTTTCCCGGCCACCCCTGACGACAGGAAGACGAACATGGGCCGCATCTGCTTGCCCTTCCTCCGGATAATGTAATTCATGATCTTATCCAGGAGCATCACCTTGCTCTTCATTGAATCGCGGAATTTATGCTCGAATTCCGCCATTTCATTGCTTATCGGGGATTGTATTTCTTTTAAACCGGTAGCCATTCCTTGTCTAATGGTGCAAGTATACAATCAAAATGACCATCGGCAAAGCGTCCTTACTCAATTATGGACGAGGAACATAACATTGGAACTTGTAATTAAAACTGATTGCTTATTGAACCAGCGCTGTGGTTTGCGGGATGCCCGTTACCGGTTGGGGAGACTGTTACGCAGCGGGCAACAGGCATCCGGCAACGGACAAGGCTAAATAACAGATACCGGAAATTACATTATTTAACGGAGATCGCCTGGTTACTGTGAAAGTTCGTTAGCTGATTGGAGATCATATCCCGGAATAAAGGCTGGCCCATTACGCTCTGCCAGATGGCGATCAGCGCAATGAGTATCCCGATGATTAATATGATCCTTTTCTTCATGATCCTTTTTTACTCCTTAGACACAACAATCACGCCAATGGTTTAAATGGCCTTTGTAAAAACGACCGGTTTTCATTGGATGATACCCGGCCAGTTTGAAAAATTTTATGTTATTTTTGCCACGCATTGACAGAAATAACGTGATTTTGGCTTATGGACCTTGCTGCAAAATATGATCCCAAACAGGTAGAGGACCGATTATACCGGGAATGGTCGGAACATGGTTTCTTTCACGCCAAACCCGACAAAAACCGGGACCCCTATACCATTGTCATTCCCCCTCCAAACGTAACCGGCGTGCTCCACATGGGCCATATGCTCAATAATACCATCCAGGATGTGCTCATCCGCAAGGCCAGGATGGAAGGAAAAGCAGCCTGCTGGGTGCCGGGCACCGACCATGCTTCTATTGCCACTGAGGCAAGGGTGGTCGCCATGCTGAAAGAACGCGGAATAAAGAAACATACGCTCAGCCGGGAAACCTTTCTCGAATATGCCTGGGAATGGCGGGAAAAATACGGGGGCATCATCCTCGAACAACTGAAAAAGCTGGGCGCGAGCTGCGACTGGCAAAGAACGCACTTCACCATGGATCCCGATTATTATAATTCGGTGATCCGCGTGTTTGTCGACCTGCATAAAAAAGGATATATCTATCGTGGCCTGCGCATGATCAACTGGGACTGCGAAGCCAAGACGGCCTTGTCGAACGAAGAGGTTATTTATAAGGAAGAGGGCGAAAAGGCGAAGCTGTATTCGGTACGTTATAAAATAAAAGACACGGAGGATGAATGGGTGACGGTCGCTACCGTAAGGCCCGAGACAATCCTGGGCGATACGGCCATTGCCGTTAATCCCACCGACAAAAGATATAAAAAGCTAATAGGGAAATCCGTGCTGGTTCCTTTTATTGAAAGGGAGATACCCGTGATTGCCGATGATTACGTGGACAAGGAATTCGGGACCGGCTGCCTGAAGATCACACCAGCCCACGATCCCAACGACTACGAGATCGGAATGAAACATAAACTTCCGATTATCGACACGATCAATGACGACGGCACGCTGAATGAAAACTGCGGATTGGAAAAATTCGTCGGCGTCGATCGATTCGAAGCCCGCGAAATGATTGTCAAGGACCTGGAGAAAGCAGGGCACCTGGTAAACACCGAAGAATTTGTGACCCGGATCGGGCGTTCCGAAAGAACACACAGCATCGTCGAGCCGAAGCTTTCCCTGCAGTGGTTCATCCGCATGAAGGAGATCTCACGAAGAGCAGCCAAAGCCGTTGCCGATGATGACGTGGTACTCTATCCTTCCAAGTTCAAGAACACCTACCGCCACTGGATGGAAAACGTGAGGGACTGGTGCATCTCCCGCCAGCTCTGGTGGGGACATCGCATCCCGGCATGGTATTACGACGAGGGAACGGACGATTATGTCGTCGCCGAAACGGAAAAGGAAGCGCTGCGGCTCGCTTCGGAAAAGACAGGGAAAAAACTGAAAGCCGCCGATCTCCGCCAGGATTCCGACGTGCTGGATACATGGGCTTCGTCATGGCTCTGGCCTATCGAGGTTTTCGACGGCTTCCATGAAAAATATTTTGACCGGGAAAAAGGAAAGATCGATGTAAAGAAAAACAAGGACCTCGAATTCTTCTACCCCACCAACGTGCTGGTAACGGCACCGGAAATTTTATTTTTCTGGGTAGCCAGGATGATCATCGCCGGCTATGAGTACATGGGAGAAAAACCTTTTCACGATGTTTACCTCACCGGCATCGTCCGCGACAAGCAAAGAAGGAAAATGTCCAAGTCGTTGGGCAACTCCCCGGAACCCCTCGACCTGATCGAACAATACGGTGCCGACGGCGTGCGGACAGGGATGCTGTTCAGCTCTCCCGCCGGGAACGACCTGCTGTTCGACGTGAAGCTCTGCGAACAGGGCAGGAACTTTGCCAACAAGGTGTGGAATGCCTTCCGCCTGATCAACGGCTGGACGGTGGATGCGGAAATATCGCCGGACGAAAACGAGCTAACCGTTACCTGGTTTGAATCCAAGCTGAATCATACGCTGGGAACACTGGAAGAACACTTCAGCAAGTACAGGATCTCCGATGCCCTGCTTACCGTGTACCACCTGATCTGGGAAGATTTCTGTTCTTGGTACCTGGAACTGGTGAAACCACCATACGGGAAACCGATCGACAAGGCAACTTATGAAAAAACCGTAGCATTTTTTGAAATACTGATGAAGATGCTGCATCCCTTCATGCCCTTTATCTCCGAGGAAATTTACCGCAACATGAAGGAAAGAAAGGAAGGAGATTATATCACCGTTTCTCCATGGCCGGAAAAAGGACATTACAGCCGCAAGCTCATCCAGGAAGCGGATGAAACTTTCAATATCATCACCAATATCAGGAACATCCGGAATTCGAATAATTTGTCGCCAAGGCAGGCACTGAAACTTCTCGTGAAAACGGCAAACCCGAAAAGGTTCAGGGATTTTGAAAATGTCCTTAAAAAGCTGGGCAACCTGGAATCCATAGAATTTGTGAAAGAGCAGGTGGCCGGTGCCCTGCATTTCGTGATCAACACCGACGAGTTTTACATCCCCACGGAATCGGATGTTGACATCCCGAAACAAATCAGCGATCTGGAAGAGCAACTTTCTTATGCCCGCGGATTTTTAAATTCAGTATTGAAAAAACTCGGCAATGAAAAGTTTGTCAACAATGCGCCGAAGGATGTAGTGGCCACGGAAGAAAAGAAAAAGGCAGACACCGAAGCGAAGATCAAAACGCTCGAAAAAAGCCTGGCACTGTTAAAGAAAAAATAACCGGAGATCCGGCTTTCTTAAATTCCAAAAAAAAGAATCGCGCCCAATGCGTGATCAAGCTTTAAGAATGACAAATATCAAATGAACGGCATTACCGAATAACCCATGCTCAAAACCAGGAGTGAAGGGGAATAAACGCGAACCAATTAAAGAAACGGAAATTTGAAAATTGATTATTGGAAATTGAATATTGAATATTGAATATTAATTGTTTTTCGATGCTTGAATATTGGAATTTATCCTTCAACTGAAAGATATATTTTCAGCTTAAATTGAAGGACCCTCCTTGATTATTACCAATTAATGCGTATATTTGTCTGAATACCAGTGCATTGAAATTAATGCTGGATAAATTGGTAATCGCCGCGGAGCAAAATCCGGATTCCCAATTCGCTTCTGAACCCCTTTTGATTCCTCCTTCAGAAGCCGACGCGGGAAGCCAGGCTAAACTTTTCACCCTCGATAAAAATTACCTCCTCAAAGAAGCACAGAAGCAGTTGAAGGATTTCCTGTTAAAGGAACTGGTTGCCCATACCAAAGAAACTTACCTCCATAACTTTAACCCGCTCGGGCTGATGGATGAAACCTGTACCTGTCTTTCCGCTGCCGAAACTTCCGAAACGGAATTCCTGGAACATTTCTACCATGAGCTGTCCGGGATCTACCGCTACAAGCACGGCGAGAACCAGCTCGAGATCCTCTTCGACGGCACCACACATTTCGACAAGTATCTCCGCGACTGGAAAAGATCCTTCCACCGCTGGACGCATGACTTCCTGAAACATAAGCATTTTCTACGCGCCGTGATCGAAGGCGCCTTCCTGAAACCCGATCCTGTCACACAGCACCTCGTACAGGTACGCCTTAAGCTCATGCTCGAAAATTATTTCGGGCTGCGGGTGTATGTATACCATGGAATAAGGAAGATCAAGGCGGCGTGAATCAGATCTCCATGGGTTATCTCCTTTGACCGCCCCGGGATAAAACCCGTGGCTAATAAATTCGTAACGCGCAGGATTTTAGCCGCTAAAGCACCCCGGATATTATCACTGGAATTATTATCTTGCCGTGACTTCAGGAACGGATGCCTGAAGGATGATTATTTTTAATTTTTCGCCTGAAACCCAAAACGTGCCAGCCCCATGGACCTGTCGATATTAAAGGACATCGTTATCATCTTCGCCCTTTCGACCCTGGTGAACCTGGTTTTCACCCGCATCAGGATTCCTACGATTGTGGGCTACCTTCTTACCGGCGTCATCGCCGGGCCGCACCTGTTATCCCTGGTCAATGGCCGGCATGAAATCGAGCTGATGGCAGAAATCGGCGTGGTACTGCTGCTGTTTACCATCGGCATGGAATTTTCCCTGAAGCATCTCATGAAGATCCGCCGCATTGTTTTCCTGGGCGGGCTGATGCAGGTCTTGCTCACGGCAGCGGCCTTTTTAGCGCTATCCAGATTCTACGGAATGGACAGTCGTGAAGGCTTTTACATGGGATTCCTCGCCGCCCTCAGCAGCTCGGCCCTGGTGCTGAAATTGCTGCAAGACCGCTCCGAAATAACCTCCAACTACGGCCGTACCGTCCTCGGCATTCTCATCTTCCAGGACCTGATGCTCGTGCCGCTTCTTCTTTTTGCCAACTTCCTGGGCAGGGACTCCATGAACATCGGCAGTGAATTAGTATTGCTCGCCCTTAAGACATTGCTGATCATCGGCTTCGTTTATGCCGGTAATAAATGGCTGCTGCCCCTGCTGTTCCGCCTCGTCGCCAAAACAAGGAACCAGGAATTATTTATGATGACCGTTTTCCTTATCTGCCTGGCGGTCGCCCTTCTGACCTCCGAGATGGGCATGTCGCTGGCCTTCGGTGCCTTCCTCGCCGGCCTGATGATCTCCGAGTCGGAATACAGCCATAATGCCTTCGGCAACCTCATCCCCTTCAAGGACACGTTTACCAGCTTTTTCTTTGTCTCCATCGGCATGCTGCTCGACCTGTCCTTTGTCAGGGAACATTACATGCTCGTTCTCCTGGCCGTCGTGCTCCTCATCCTTCTGAAAGCGCTGATCAGCGGCGCGACAGGCTTCATGCTCGGTCATACCATCCGCGGCGTGGTGATGGTGGGCGTCGCCCTGAGCCAGGTGGGAGAATTCTCTTTCATCCTTGCGAAAATAGGACTCGATTATTCCATCATCACCGGATTCCATTACCAGCTCTTCCTGGCCGTAGCCATCATTACCATGGCACTCACTCCTTTCCTGGTACGGCTGTCACTGCCGGTGGCGGACAGTTTGCTGAAGCTGCACCTTCCGAAATATATCGCCGAGGGTCTCTTCCCGCTCAAAGAAATCGAGATCCCCGATTTCAGCCATCACATGGTAATCATCGGCAAGGATTCCAGCGCCCTCAAGCTATCGGTCATGGCACGGCTGTACGAGTTGCCTAATATTTCCATCATCTTCGACCCGGTTACCGCCAGGCACAAGCTCGACAACGGGGATATCGTGATTTACGGGGACGCCACCAACGAACCCATCCTGATAAAAGCCCATGCCGACAAGGCCGACGTGGTGGTGATCTCGGTGGGTAGCCTGATCCCCGCCATGGCCATCATTGACACGGTAAAAAAGATCAATAAAAATGCCTTCGTCCTGGTGCGCGCTAAACAGGTAGAAGATATTGAAGCGCTGTACCGCGTGGGCGCCGACGAGGTGTTCCCGGAAAAACTGGAGCTGGCGATTGATCTCTTCAAACGCGTACTGGTGAAACGGCTGTATCCCCAGAAAGAAGTCAACCGGATGCTCACGCATATCCGTAGTTTGAATCTCGGGAACTTCGTGGAAAAGGATTCCGTCAACAAACCTTCCATCTTCGACGAGTTCACCAATATCAACATCACCGCTATCACGATCGAAAGCGGGTCGGCGGCCCATGGAAAATCAATCCGTGATATCGGCCTGCGCAGTAAAACCGGCGTCACCCTGCTAGCCATCCGCCGCGGGGAAGAAGTGCTGGGCCATCCCGAACCCGATACCATTCTTCTCGCCGGAGACATTGCCTATATCATGGGCAACCCGGAGCAGGTGAACCTCGCGGCGGAGCTGTTCATGAAAGAGGCGGTGGGGTGAGTTCGCCCCACCTTAAAAGACGGGGCCAAGTAATTCTACCTGGACCGCCCCGATTTATCCCTAAGGCATGGCCAAGCCAAAGCCTGGGGCTATTGAACCCTAACAGGCAAAATCCTTCCTCACCCCTACACCTTGCCCGGCAAAAACTTTGCGTTCTCTCCGCGCTCTGCGGTCAGGCTCCCGCCCGTCAGGAAAATAATTTTTTAATTGAATTTGTTTGCCCTTTTATAATGCCGGGCTATTGAATTCTTACGGGCAATATCCTCACTACAATAGCTATCCTTTCTGCACAATGCTTGCTCTGTTAAAACCCCGGATCTCCATAACATTGTGTCCTTTGTGTAAGCTTTGTGAACATTGTGGTTAAAATCCTGCTCGTAAGAAAAATAATTTCTTAATTTATTCATTCACCTCGTTTTAAAACGCATGGCTCTGCGCGCTCTGCGGTCAGGCTCCCGCCCGTCAGGAAAATAATTTTTTAATTGAATTTGTTTGCCCTTTTATAATGCCGGGCTATTGAATTCTTACGGGCAATATCCTCACTACAATAGCTATCCTTTCTGCACAATGCTTGCTCTGTTAAAACCCCGGATCTCCATAACATTGTGTCCTTTGTGTAAGCTTTGTGAACATTGTGGTTAAAATCCTGCTCGTAAGAAAAATAATTTCTTAATTTATTCATTCACCTCGTTTTAAAACACATGGCTATTGAATCCTAACGGGAAAAAATTAACCCCTGGCCTGTGGCGCACAGGCCGGAACATCGATCATTAATTCATTATCAACCTAATTCTGATAGTCTCCCGGCGATAATTATGAAATAGTTGTTAATAAAAGTTAAAATTCTCATTTCCTACTTTCATTCTATGGATTTTTTAAGAAATATTTTATTCTTTGGAACCTTAACTTAAATGATTAATTATGGCTGATAGCACCCTTGCAGCAAAAATCGCTGCCTCTCCAAAAGGCAGGATGGAAATCCTCATCATCGGCGCCGGCGTGGCCGGCCTCACCCTCGCCGCCCTCCTCCGCCAGCGAGGGGAACACCCCGTCATCATCGACCGCGAGCCCGACCTCCACCAAATGGGCTACCACCTCGCCCTCTACCCCCACGGCGCCCGCGTCCTCCACGGACTGGGTCTGTATGAAAAATATATGTCCGAAACCATTCCCATGTACAACTACAATATCTTCAATGGCGAAGGAAAACTGATGCACGCCTTCCCCCTCGAAGAGCTCAATAAAAAATACGGCTCCGTCCAGGGCATCACCCGCAGCCAGCTGATCGACCTGCTCCTCTCCTCCGCAAGGGAAATGAAAATCCATCTCGGCACCACCGTAAAATCCCTCAGCCAGGAGGAAAATAAAGTGAACATTACCTTCAGCGACGGATCTTCCCATCCTTTCGACCTCGTCGTCGCTTCCGACGGCCTGCATTCCGAAACACGGAAGATGGTCTTCAGCGAAGATGAATACGACTACCTCGAAACCGGCTGGGGCGGCTGGCTTTTCTGGGTGGACCCGAAGCTAGGCCCTCCCAACACGGTAAGCGAATACTGGGGAGCCGGGAAGTTCGTCTGGATGTACCCCGTGAAAGACTTCCTGGGCGTCTTCATGGGCGGACCGGTAGAAAAGCTGAAAAAGGAAGGCATAAAAGATTTTGCCGCCCACGTGAAGGAACATTTCGGCATGTTCGGCGGAGACATTACCAAGATCCTTGAATCCGATGCCATCAACGACAAAGCCTTTTTCTGGGATTTTCATGATTGTCGTGTCAAGCACTGGCGTAACGGCCGCGTTGTTTTCCTGGGCGATGCCGCAGCGGGATTTTTACCGACAGCAGGAGTGGGAGCATCCATGGCCATGGAATCGGCCGCCGCCTTAAATGACGAGCTGTCCCGCACCGATGCACAATTTGTTGAAAAAGCCCTCGACCTCTTCGAGAAACGCCACCGCCGTCGTGTGGAAGCTGCGCAGGATAATTCCAGGGGTCTGGCAAGACTGATCTTTATTGAAAATGTGCCGCTGGCATGGACAAGAGATCAGGCAATGAAATTCTTTACCGTTGAGATGCTTATTAAAGATATAGCAAGAAGTATTGATGAACCAATATAGATTTTATTTATAATATGATAGACCGCCCCGGGTTGAAACCCGGGGCTGATTAATTCTAACCAGCAGGATCATTCCTCACTCCTCCGCCTATGCTCTAAGAAAACTCTGCGCCCTCTGCGGTTTCTTCGGTTTCAAAATAGGCTCATTAAGAAAAAAATCTTTAATTTGAGCCTAAAACTATTTTATGAAACCCCTTCATTTTTTCACCTTCCTACTTATTGCCGGCCTTTCGGCTTGTGCGGTCCACGATCACTACCAGAAATCCTTCCACGAAGATTTCAACCATTCCTCATCCCGGTATTTTCAATACCATACCACCGGCATTCCCGCCCCGTTCAAAAGCGCCTTCGGGATAACCTCGCCGAGTGAACCGGGAGATAAAATTCTGTCTTTTAAAATTGACCCGGACGATTCCGCAGGAGCAGGCAGGGGACCGGAGATCGCCTCGAAACGGTTTACGTATTACGGCCGTTACGCCGCGCGCCTGAAGATCCCCGATGTGGTCTCCGTGCAGCCCGATGCAGGCGTTGTGGTGGGATACTTCACCTACTATATGGACAAGGAACAGGGATTGAGTGAAATTGATATCGAATGGCTGGTGGCCAACCCGGAAATTATTTATATCGGCACATGGACGGGCCCGCATGGCCAACTCCGCAGGATCGGGCGGACCATTAACCTGAACAAAGGAATCATTTACAGCACCAACACCCATGTCGGGTTTAACGGCGAACGGAGTCCGCTGACCGGGGAACAGGATCAGCCGGAAAGTATTCCCGCTGTTGAAAATTATAATGCCTCGTCACAATTTTATACCTATGGTTTCGACTGGTATTCCGACCGGCTCCGCTGGTGGATGATCCACCCCGCTACCGGCGACACCCTTGTCCTGTGGGATTACCACGGCTCCTCATTGGGCATTCCGAAAAACAAGAGTCTCTACCGCATGAATCTCTGGCGCACCAAAGACTGGGCTTCGGAGACCAACCCCGCTTCAACCCAAAAACCCCTACATCGTTACGAACTGGAAATCGACTGGATGTCCTATACGCCATGGAAAAAATGACAAACGCATACCGCTCCCCATCAGCGTCTCCCGAAGGGGACTCTGATGACGGAAGTACACAGCTCCCCATCAGCGTCTCCCGAAGGGGACTCTGATGATGGAATCACCCGTTCTTTACTTTTAACCCGACAACCTCTAATTCAATGAAACATTTAACACTCCTCCTGCTCCTCGCCTGCCCCCTCCGATTATTTTCCCAGCAGGTAGCCGATTCATCCTATCATCCTGCAATTATTCACCCGGCCTACCCGCAGGGAAAAGGTCCTGTCGTTTTCATCGATGAAGGCCATCACAATTTTCATACGATGAGCGGACGATACCTGTCCTTCGCCAATCTCGTGAAAAGGGACGGATATCAGGTAATGCCCTATACCGGCTCGTTTCAGAATAAAGAATTATCCCGGGGCAGGATCCTGGTCATTTCCAATGCCCTGAATGCAAGGAATGACACTGCGTGGTATAAGCCTGTCCTCTCCGCTTTTACCGCCGATGAGATCAAGGCCGTTAAACGCTGGGTAGATAAAGGAGGAAGCCTGTTCCTGATCGCCGATCACATGCCCTTTGC
>CAYNCU010000068.1:0-18758 GCA_964395765.1 uncultured Roseivirgaceae bacterium
TGGTATTGCCCAAATACTTAAAGCTTACATCTTCAGCGTTTTGGTTGATATGTATGCCGATGTACCTTATTTTAATGCAAATCTTGGCTCTGAAGACCCTTATCCGCCTTATGATAAAGGTGAAGATATCTATAAAGATATATTGAATCTATTGGATGAAGGAGTTGCCAATCTCAGCAAAGAATCTTCCATTACCCCTTTGAATGATGATTTATTTTACGGAGGAGGCGATCAGGCGCTTCCCAAATGGAGAAAATTTGCCAATTCGTTGAAACTTAAACTGTATAATCAGGCCAGACTTGTATGGGATGTTTCAGGCGATGTGCAGGCTTTGGTTTCCAGTGGCGACCTGATCGGACCCGGTGATGATTTTGAATTCAGGTATGGAACAAGTATTTCACCTGATAACAGGAATCCTGGATATTCACAGGAATACGCGCCCGGCGCCTCCTATAATTATGTGAGCCCGTATTTCTTTGAAATTATGAAAGGAATAGATTCATTTTTTCCTGTAAATATTTATGAAGGAATTACTGACCCGAGAATTCCGTACTATTTCTATAATCAACTGGCTCCGGGGCAACCCCCTGAAAACCCTACATCCTATAAGAATGGACAATTTGTATCCATTTATGCCTTTTCTTTCAATATTGACCCGAATGAAGGATACGATCAGGGTTCTTCCAAAACTGTTCTCGGACTTTACCCGATAGGAGGAAGATATGATGACGGAAAAGGAGGGAAAGCAAACTTCAATGGGGCAGGGGATACACCGCAACGGATTCTTACCTACTTCCAGGTAAAGTACATTGAAGCTGAACTTGCCCTGGAAGGACTGATTTCAGGCAATGCCAGGGACTATTTCAAGCAAGGAATGCAGGCCTCCTTTGATAAAGTAAATGAAGTCGCTCAGGCGGCCAGCGCCCCGCTTATATCAAAAAGCGATATTTCCAAATATATGGAAAATATACTGGCCTTATATGACGCCGGAAATAAAGAGGTAAAACTACAGAATATTATGACTCAGAAATGGATAGCAAGTTTCGGGTATGGTGTTGATGAATATACGGATTACCGCAGAACAGGGTATCCTGTTTTACATGATGGCAATACGGATAACCTGAATATTACGGTTCGCACCCGTACTTATCCGTTGTCTTTTCCGTGGGTGACCGCAAACCTGGATATCAATCCGAATTCACCCAGGCAATAGGATGTTACTTCTTATCGTGTTTTCTGGGATAAAAATTAAAAATGACAATAATGAAACTGATTAAATATCCAATACTTTTATTGATAATAACATTGTTAATCAATATTTCTTGTTCGACAACCGACGACTCAAGGATCCCGGAAGTGGAAAAGGCGGCTAATGTAAGAATTCTGCTTGATCCGGACTATTCATCTCTCCGCGCCGATGATATTCCCAACGCTAAAATTGTATTTTCGGTTTTCTCGGAGAATAAGAATATTAACCAGGTACAATTAGTTGTCCAGTATTACAATTTTGCCACTGACTCTTTGTATTCACGCAGGGTAATTGAATCCTATAGTCAGAATGATTTTGATGCTTCCGACGGTGCTATACGGAATATTACCCTTACTTCGGGTGATTTGGCTCAGGCGTTTGGTCTTAGTTCTATCAATGATCTCGGAGGCGGGGACCGATTCGATTTTTTTAATATAACAAGATTAACGAATGGACTTGTGTTTCCCGATACAATTCCGGTCCAGGGAGGTGTCTTGAACGTACCTCCTGCAATAACACAAACTTCAGCCACTACGAGTTTTACTTCTCAGTTTACTGTTTACGTAGCCTGCCCGTTTATTGCTTCCGAATCTGAAGGAACCTACGAGGTTGTCAATGATGGTTGGGGGGACTGGAATCCGGGAGAACAACTTGATGTAATAGCTAACGCAGATGGTACCGGGGTTATTGTGAAGGGGATGTACAGTAAATTCAGGAATGATGACAGAGGTCCGTATGATGTCGAAATTGTAATAACTGACCCTAATACCGGCCTTGCTACAGTGGCCCAGCAGCCTGCCTGGGAATATTACTGGTATACGGGTCAGGAAGGCTACGGAACCGGAAGTGTCGCGGGAAGCGGGTTCGTATTTTCCTGTTCAGGAATTATTACTCTTACCCTTGAGCATACCGTTGCTGCTGGTTCCTTCGGCAGTTATTCTCTGACACTTAAAAAAATATAAGAAGCCTTAAAATCATAATAATGAAATGAAAAACCTGAATTATATTACAATATTTACCGGGTTAATCTTGTTGCTGTATTCCTGCGTGGAAGATTACCAGGATGCCAATCCACCAAGACTTAAGGATTCTCCTGCAGTCTCGTCTGTCACTGCGAATGATGAAGTAATTACTGACGGTAGCAGCACCAAAATTAATATTGATGTGGTAGATGCTCCGGCAGGAATTGATTCGGTTGGATACATAATTACCGACGAAAATGGCGATTCAGTGGGAATGGTAACACTGGATAACTTCAACTCTGTAAAGGGGCAAACCAAGGGACAAATATTAGCCACTTATACGGCTGATAAGAATATGGCGTCCACGGTTACCATTACTTTTACTGTCTATGATAAACAGTACAGTGAAGGCAAAATTGTCAGGAAATCATCGGTTCCGCAAAGCGTGGAAATTGAGGTAGTATGTCCTTCCGATCTTGCGGGTACTTATTCAACGGTCGTAAGCGGCACCTCAACTGACCCGGGTGCAGCCACTAATCCGGTTACTGACCTGCCCTCTGAAGTGAGCCTTAAATCAACCGGGAAAATAGGAGAGTACATCATTTCCGATGCTTCTGCCGGAATCTACGACGCGTGGTACCTTGGGATCTATTATGCCGACCCGGGCATGGTGACTGCAACGTTAATAGACGCCTGCGGTAATATTTCAATAGCAGGATTTAACGATGATCCTCTGGGTGGGGGAGATGATGTAATATCGTCAAGCGGTATTGTCTCCAACGGTGTGATTACGTTTACGGTTACCAATGTTTATGGCGACGAATGGACGGTGACCATGACCCCTGAATGATAAATAAAATCACCCGAAAATTTATGCCTGAATTTTAGTAATTATAAATCTCGATTTCATTTATAGAATTTATCTATTTAGCGGAAATATTCTTTGAATTATTGGTAATATATTAGTCATTTAGGTGTAATTATTAAAATATTATATCAGATATATTACTAATTATTCAATTTAAAATTCACGTATCGAATATAGAAATAAGAAAATCAACAAAAGGTTATTGTTAAAATATTTGTTAATAAATGTTAAATCTTATTAACTTAGTACTGTTATAAAGATTATTTTTTAATCTATCAGGTTGGCGATATTTTTTAAGCTGTTACTTTTTGTACCTGGTATTATATGAATATATATAACCGGACCGTAAGGTCCGGTTTTTTTATCGTCATTTGAACCTTTTTAGGTTATTTCAGGAATCAATTCGTTGCGACTCCCGGAATTTCATCCACCTTTTTCCTGGTTGCCATCGGTAGTTTTTCCATGTATTTTACTTCTATCATGTAACATCCGAAATCCTCGGTTACGAGGCCTTTCAACTTGTAAAATCCGTTACCCCGGAACGGATATTTCAATGAGGCATTGGGAAAGTGCGTTGTATCGAAAAAAATGCCTTCCCGGTCAATAAACGTTCCGAAATGCATCGGTTTCAGGTCGATGGTTTGGGTATATTTTATGGTAACAAGATACCCGGTGATGACAACGGTTTTGTTTACATATTTTTCCAGATCAGTGGCTCTTATTTCATCTTTATTCTCTGAAGCAAGGAGCAGGAAAGGATTGCAAAGCGGAAAACCGAGTAATTCTATTTCATCAAAGGCATCTTCGAGCAACTCCTTTTCAAATCGGGGAAGTTCGAATTTTTTAATTTCAAGATTGAACAGATCCTTATTCCGTGTACTGTTTTTGGACTTCCCGAAAAAGAAATGACTTTCCCATAACAGTTCCCGTTTGTTTTTGCCGGTAAATCGGAAAGCTCCGACCCTGATCAGGAGACAGGTTTGTTCCAGTCCGATCGAGACCCGCTGAAGGAAATCATTCAGGCTCTTGTAATTGCCGTTACTCATTCTTTCTTCCGGGATGTATTTACCGATGCCCGTATCAAGGCCTTTCAGGTGAATAAGTCCGACATACAGTGAATTACCGTAGATTGTTGTCAGGTAATCGCTGCGGTTCACACAAGGGGCTTCTATATCGGCCCCGTTCATTCTTGCTTCGTGAAAATAAAATTCCGTCCTGTAAAATCCGCCGAAATTATTGATTACCCCTACCATAAATTCCAGGGGATAATAGGTTTTAAGAAAAAGGCTCTGGTAACTTTCAACGGCATAACTTGCCGAATGTGCTTTGGAGAACGAATAGCCGGAGAAACTTTCTATCTGTCGCCATACTTCATTGGTAATTTCATCCGGGTACCCGGAATTTTTACAATTGGAAAAAAACCTGTCTTTTACTTTTGTGAATTCTTTCCGCGACCGGTATTTTCCCGACATGGCCCGCCGGAGGACATCCGCCTCGGCAAGATCCAGCCCGGCGAAATGATGGGCTACTTTGATCACATCTTCCTGGTAAACCATGATACCGTAGGTTTCTTCCATCAACTCTTTCATCAGCGGATGGATATACCCGAATTTCCCGGGATTAAGATGTCGTTGAATATATTCCCGCATCATGCCCGAACGGGCAACTCCCGGCCGGATGATGGAACTGGCAGCCACCAGGGTGAGATAATTATTACAGTGAAGTTTTCGCAGCAAAAGCCGCATGGCCGGCGATTCAATATAAAAACAACCCATTGCCCGGCCCTGTTCTAAAAGCCGGTTAAGCTTCGGATCTTCCTTGAAAGCCCTGACCTGGCTGATATCAATAGCAGTTCCCTTGTTTCGCCTCACAACATCGATCGTGTCACGGATATGCCCCAGGCCTCGCTGGCTGAGAATATCGAATTTATAAATGCCTAAATCTTCGGCCGACATCATATCGAAATGAGTAACCGGAAATCCTTTCGGCGGCAGGTCGAGAGCGGTATAGGCTGTGATCGGAAGCTCGGTGATCAATACGCCGCCGGCATGTATCGAAAGATTTTGCGGCATGTCATGCAGACGGTCGGCATAACGGAAAATCAAACGGGTGATGTCATCACGGCCCTGGTTTTCAGCAGGGTACTGCACAAGGGCATCGATTTCATGCTTCGGAAGGCCGAATACTTTCCCGAGTTCCCGGATGATAGACCGTCCCTGGAAGGTCACATAAGTGGCCAGGAGGGCTGCATATCCTTTGTACTTGTCAAGAAGATATTCGGTAACCGTATCCCGTTCGTTCCATGAGAAATCAATGTCAAAATCAGGTGGCGAGCTGCGATAGGGGTTCAGGAATCTTTCAAAATACAGGTCCAGTTCTATCGGATCCACATCCGTAATTCCCAGGCAGTAAGCGACCATGCTGTTGGCACCGCTTCCCCGGCCGACATGGGCAAATTTCCGCTGCCTGGCGAACTCTACCACGTCAAGGGCAATGAGAAAGTAGGCTTCGAAATTTCGCTTGGCAATAACATCCAGTTCACGGAGCAGTCGCTCCATGGCATAATCATTATACTTTTTGTATCTCCGTTGAAAACCTTCCAGGGCCTTCTTTCGGAGGATGTAATGATCTTTGCCTTGTGTGCCAAGAAAGGTCTTTTTGTTTTTGGATGTTCCCAATTCAAATTTTACCGAACAGCTTTCCATCAACTGCTGGCTTTTGGCTATGATCTCCGGATACTGCCAGTAGCTTCTGAGCAGTGCAGGTTCGGGAACCATCACTTCGTCGCTGCGGGCCTGGCAATCAGAGGATAACTTGCTCAATATCGTATTTTTATCCATGGCCCTTAATAACCGGTGGACATTATGACTTATCTTATCGGTAAAGGTCACCGGCTGCCATATTACCATTTTATGAGTATAGGCTTCGAGGTTCATCAGGCTGATAAGCCTTACTTCATGCGGCTTTATGCCGATATATTCATTTTCCCGTAGCGTCGAAGGATGTAATGACCCGAACGGATAGATGACCAATGCATTGGAAAATGCAGGGGCCTTTTCTTCCGGAAAGGTATTATTCAGGTTATGAAGGGTCAGGTAATTATTGATTTCCATAAAACCTTCGTTATTCATCGCAATCGCTATAAATAAAAACCTGTCCTCCAGCCTGAATTCAATGCCCGGAACAATTTCCATTTCACAGGTTGCGGCGTTTTCATTACAAAGCCGAAGCATTTCAATCCACGCCGAAGTATTGTTAATATCACTTAATACCAGCTTCCTGACCTTGTTCTTCCGGGCCTCATTAAACAATGATTCCGGTGACAGCGTTCCGTATTTAAAACTGAAATAGGTGTGACAATTAAAATACATAATACTAATATAATTAGTAAATGGTGAAGTTTTCAAAATAAATGCTAAAAAAATTAGTTATAATTATAGGAATTGATATTGAAAGGCGGCAGGACTTATCGACTGACAGCCGTAAGTTCATAATGATTAAAAAAACATAATGCGCGATAACAATTATATTAGCAGATAGGTTTTCATTCCAAGTTGCAAATGATATGTCGAATTCCTCCCAAACAATCACAGAAGTAAAAAATTACTGTAACAGTCTTACGAAATATATAAGGCGTAAAACCAGGGAAGTTAAAATAGGAGATGTTCCGTTGGGTGGCGATAATCCGATTCGTGTACAATCCATGACCACCGTGGATACCATGGACACCTTAGGTACGGTAGAGCAATCCATACGAATGATCGAAGCCGGATGTGATTATGTAAGGATCACGGCCCCATCGTTAAGGGAGGCGGAAAACCTTTCGAATATAAAAGCTGAGTTGCGAAACAGGGGCTATACTACGCCGTTAATTGCCGATATACATTTTACTCCGAATGCGGCGGAACTGGCAGCCAGGATCGTTGAAAAAGTCAGGGTAAATCCCGGCAACTATGCTGATAAAAAGAAATTTGAAAATATAAGGTATACCCACGAAACTTACCGGTCAGAGCTTGACCGGATCAGGGAAAAATTTATGCCCCTGGTTAAAGTATGCAAGGAATACGGTACGGCTATGCGGATTGGCACCAACCATGGATCCCTTTCCGACAGGATCATGAGTCGCTACGGCGATACACCGCTGGGGATGGTTGAATCGGCGTTGGAGTTTCTGCGGATATGTGAAGATCTTGATTATTATGACATTGTGCTGTCGATGAAGGCCAGCAACCCGCAGGTGATGATCCAGGCATATCGCTTGCTTGTAAACAGGCTTGATGAAGAAGGTTTACAGCCTTACCCGCTTCATCTGGGTGTAACCGAAGCCGGAGAAGGGGAGGACGGCCGTATTAAATCAGCCATTGGTATTGGCGCCTTACTGGAGGATGGCCTGGGAGACACGGTCAGGGTTTCCCTGACGGAAGAACCCGAGGTGGAGGTTCCGGTTGCTCAAAAACTGGTTGACCGTTATATCGGACGGCAAAATCATGAACCCATTCCTGAGGTAACAGAAATTAATTATGATCCTTTTTCCTATACCAGACGATCATCCGTTGAAATACTGAATTTCGGTGGAAGGAATGTTCCCAGGGTGATTGCGGATTTCAGGAAAATATCTTCCCCCTCTTACTTTGACCTTAAAGCAGTGGGACATTCTTACCTGGCAGATACCGACAAATTTATCATGAACGATAATGGAGTAGATTATATTTATTCCGGCAGCACCCCGCTAAATTTTATGCTTCCATCCGGTGTAAAGGAATTGATTGATTACGAGGCATGGTTACTGCACAAGGATATTGAAAATAAATTCCCTGTATTTAATAGGGTCAATTATCTTAGTTCGATTAAAAGGCATCCCCAGGCAAATTTTATATGTCTCAGACTTTCCGACCTGGGCAAGGATCTTATTGAAAAAATCAAAAATGATTCTACCGTAATTATTATACTTGAAACCGGTAACCTTCACGGTTATGCGGAACAACGCCGGTTTTTCGTGACACTCAAAGAAAATCAGATTGACGCTCCTGTAATCATAGGAAGGAGTTATCCGGGTGAAGACCAGGAAGGATTTATGTTGTATTCATCGACAGATACAGGGGCATTATTGGCCGATGGTTTTGGAGACGGAATTCTTTTCTTCCTTGAAGAAGAAATAACCGATAAAAGTACGGCTTTAAATAAAGTAAGGTTCTATAATACAACCGCATTTGGAATATTACAGGCTTCCCGAGCCCGGATCACCAGAACGGAATACATCTCCTGTCCATCGTGTGGCCGCACCTTATTCGATCTTCAGGTTACAACGGCCGTAATCAGGAAAAGAACAGACCACCTCAAGGGCGTTAAAATAGCCATTATGGGATGTATCGTTAACGGACCCGGGGAAATGGCTGACGCCGATTATGGCTATGTAGGATCCGGTAAGGCAAAGGTAAGTCTTTACCGGGGTAAAGATATTGTAAAAAGAAATGTTCCTACCGAAGGTGCAGTGGATGAATTGATATCGCTGATCAGGGAGGACGGAAAATGGACGGAACCAGCACCGGCTTAACAGTTTTATAAATGAGTAACAATTCGGAATGGCGCAGGTATTTTGATTTTGGAGAAGTATTCCGATATTTTTTCAGAAAGAAGAAGGAAGGTTCCAGACCTAATTTTAATTTAAGGGTTATGCACGGAATCAACCGTTTAGCCATCCTGATTTTTTTAATGGCCATCCTAATTCTGATCATTAAACATATCATTTATTGAATATTCAGGATTTCAGGGATTATTGTTTATTAAAGCCGGGTGTCACCGAAGAATTTCCCTTCGATACCTCAACACTGGTATTTAAAGTTGGAGGTAAAATGTTTACGCTCGCCAATGTGGATGAATTTTCAAGCATCAATTTAAAAGGTGATCCGGAAGAAATTGTTCGCCTGATAGATGAATATCCTGCGGTGCAACCTGGATACCATATGAATAAAAAACACTGGATTACTGTAATGATAGATGGATCTGTTTCTGATAAATTGATCAAAGAATGGATCGATAATTCATACCGGCTGGTTTGGAGTGGATTGCCTAAAAAACTCAAATCGAGCATTGGTGAATAAATTACGGGACATAAAATATTAATTTTAGCCTGTTAATTCCTATTAAATATGATTGAAACCCGACATAATATAAAAATATTTATAATTTTGAAATTCAGTTCAGGGCACTAAGTATACAATTTTCACCAATCGCTATCCGTTAGGGCATAAATGCTGCATAAAAGGGATATAATATTTTTGGTCTTTTTGATTTTGTCAGGAGTAATGGCATGTAACAGGAATATAACCTGCCCTGCCTTTCAAAGCCAGTTTTTAATCGATGATTCAGTGCGCCAGGAACGATTCAGCTTATTCCAAACAGATTCAACACCCAAACCGCATGCCCGTGAAAAAAGAAACCGGCATGGCTTAGGCGTGAGAAAATCCTACGCAAGGCGGAATAATGAAATGCAAACTATTGCTATGGTGAAGGTATTCCCGCCGGAAAACGATACGACAAAAATGATGGCTTCAGATACGACCCATATGGATAGCACACGGAACCGGAACCCGGGTTATGTTTCAATGGCTAACAATGATCAGTTGGTATATGATGATCTTTTCGGATCCTACCTGGTTAAAAAAAATCAAAAGAAAGGACCCAAGGAAAATCCATCGGCTGAAAATAAAATAAGTAAGGACACCGTTCAGGCCGGTGAAGAAAATGAAGGCAGGAAAAAATCAATATTCAATATTTTCAGGAAGAAAGGAAAGGAAAATACCGGAGCTGAAAACAATGTGAAAAAGGAGAACGAAAATACGCCGGAAAATAAACCCGTTTCAACTCCATCAGCGCCTGTAAACAAATCACCGGCCAATAAGCCATTAACGCCCCCGCCACCAAAGACTATTCCTGCAGATTCTACACAGCAGGATGAGGGTTTCTGATATTTTTTGATCAGGTTACTACGTTAATAATCTTTTTTGGAACAATGATGATCTTCCTGGGTTTTTTGCCCTCGAGCCATTTCAAGATGATTTCAGAAGCGAGTACTTCCTTTTCAATAGTTTTGTGGGGTATATCCAGGTCAAAAGTAATTTTCGTTCTTAGTTTTCCGTTAACCGATACCGGATATTCAAACGAATTATCCGTTACATATTTTTGATTGAATTCCGGATAGGCTGACCGGAATACGCTTTCTTCATGTCCGGATAAATGCCAAAGTTCCTCTGTTATAAAGGGCGCAAAGGGGGCAATTATCTGAATGAGAGGCTCAAGGATTTTTCTCTTATTGCATTTTAATGCTTGTAATGCATTCACACATATCATGAAAGAGCTGACGGATGTATTGAATGAATATTTCTCCATATCTTCCTCGGCCTTTTTTATGGTTTTATGAAGGATCCTCAATTCTTCTTCATCGGGATCTTCCTCGGAGATATTGAATTTATTGTCTTCATTAAAGAAAAGATTCCAGAATTTTTTCAGGAATTTACTCGAACCGTCAATTCCCTGCGTATTCCAGGGTTTGGATTGTTCCAGGGGTCCTAAAAACATTTCATACAAGCGGAAGGTGTCGGCCCCGTATTTTTCAATCACATGATCGGGGTTTACGACATTATATAATGACTTCGACATTTTTTCCACTTCCGATCCGCAAAGATACTTCCCGTCTTCCAGCACAAATTCCGCTTCTGCATTTTCGGGGTTCCATTTTTTAAATGCTTCTAAATCCAGGATATCATTTTCAACAATATTCACATCAACGTGAAGTTGTTGCACATCATATTTTTCCTTCAGGTTATAGGAAACATATTTTTTCGTTCCTTTAACCCGGTATACAAAATTGGAACGTCCCTGGATCATGCCCTGGTTGATAAGTTTTTTAAAGGGTTCATCCACGGTCAGAAAGTTCCGGTCATAGAGAAACTTGGTCCAGAACCTGGAATAAAGCAGGTGACCGGTGGCATGTTCTGTTCCACCGATATACAGATCGACATTTTCCCAGTATTCCTGTTCCTTTTTACCGCAAAAGGCATCATTATTCTGGGGGTCCATATATCGGAAAAGATACCAGCTCGATCCGGCCCAGCCAGGCATGGTGCTCAGTTCGTAATTAAATTTTCCTTTATATTTCCAGTCTTTTGCCCGGGCTAGCGGAGGTTCTCCTTTATCAGTAGGCAGATAAGCATTTACTTCAGGTAAAAGAAGGGGAAGCTCGTTAGCAGAAAGGGAACGCGGAACCTCGTCCTGATAATAGATAGGGAATGGTTCTCCCCAATAACGTTGCCGGCTGAATACGGCATCTCTCAGTTTGTAGTTTATTTTCGATTTTCCAATGCCCATTTCTTCAACTTTTGCAGTCGCTCTTTTAATAGCTTCAGCAACAGGAAGTCCGTTTAAAAATTCCGAATTGATCATTGTACCCTTCTTTGCATCGAAATCGGGTTTCGAAATATCGGTACCTTCACCTTCCTGGACTCTTATAACCGGCAGATCATAGAATTTTGCAAATGCGTAATCACGTGTATCGGAACTGGGTACACCCATTACCATTCCTGTTCCATAACCTGCCAATACATAATCGGCGATCCATATCGGAATTTTGTTCCCTTTAAAAGGGTGAATGGCATAAGATCCGGTAAATACGCCGGAAACAGTTTTTACTTCTGAAATTCGTTCACGTTCGGATTTATTTCTGGAAGTCTCAACATAAGCCTCTACACTCGTTTTTTGCTCTGGCGCGGTTAATTCCTTCACCCATTCATGCTCTGGGGCGATGGTCATAAAAGTAACGCCGAAAATGGTATCAATCCTTGTTGTAAATACAACCATTTCAAGATTTTTATCAAAAACCTTGAATCGGACCGAACATCCCAGAGATTTCCCAATCCAGTTTCTCTGCATTTCTTTAAGTGGTTCCGGCCAGTCGATCCGTTCGAGGCCCTCAAGCAGGCGGTCGGCATATGCTGTGATTCGTTGGCTCCATTGCCGCATGGTTTTCCTGATTACCGGATGCCCTCCTCTGACCGAAAGGCCGTCCTTCACTTCATCGTTGGCTAGTACTGTTCCCAGGTCCGGGCACCAATTAACTATGGCATCGGCCTGATAAGCTAATCTATAATGCAAAAGGAATCTGAGTTTTTCCTTTTCTTCCATGCTTTTCCAGGTGCCGGCCTCGATCAATGGGGTATCCTCGTCACAGGAGGCGTCAAGATTTTTATTTCCTGAGGATTCGAAAATTCGCACTAATTTTTCAATGGGTTCCGCTTTCCCGGACTTATTATCATACCAGCTATCAAACAGCATCAAAAATATCCATTGCGTCCATTTGTAATAATCCGGTGCGCATGTTTGCACTTCTCTGCCCCAGTCATAGCTGAAACCGATATTATTAAGTTGTTCCTTGTACCTTTTAATATTTTGTTCCGTAGTGATCGCCGGATGCTGACCGGTTTGGATGGCATATTGCTCAGCCGGTAAACCGAAGGCATCAAAACCCATCGGGTGGAGAACATTGAATCCCTTTAACATTTTAAACCTTGCTACAATATCGGTGGCAATATAACCCAACGGATGGCCGACATGTAAACCTGCACCGGATGGATAGGGAAACATGTCAAGGGTATAAAATTTTGGTTTATTTTTATCTATTTCAGATTTATATATATAATTCTCTCTCCAGAATTTCTGCCATTTTTTCTCAATCGCAGTGAAATTATATTCCGCCATTATCAGTGTTTAAATTAAAAGAAGTGCAAAAATAACTTATTTATCAAAGTTTTTATGCTTTTATTATGCTCGATATAACTGACTTTCTGTAATGTTTGATTTCGTGAGTACCTTTATTGTTGTTTAATTGCATCTGGATGCGCCGTTTATCAAATCATTCAGTAGACCATAGATTGTTGGGTAATCAGGCCGGTACAAGAATGACTGGAATTAAAGCATTTTATTTACCTTTAATTATCTTGGTCTTCGTCTTCAATTGCTCGAGGAAAGAATATTATGTTGATTTCAATTCGGGTGAGTTATCAAGACTTATTTGTGGTGACAGCATAAAAGAATGGGTCAGGATAAGGGAGACGATAGACGGAGTTGATCAAAATTCCAACCCATGTGATATTCAGAAGATTTACAGGTTTTATAAACCGGTGGCTGATTCCAATGCAATATATAAGGTTTACCTGAATCCGGATGTTTGTAACGGACAAGATTCGATGATATCACAGGGTAAGTGGTCAATTATAAATGAAGTAACAGGGGCTAATACGAATGATAGTATATTAATGATTTTAGGAAAAGATACGCTTCATTACGGCATACGCACAATTACTTCCGAAGAGCTGATATTAAAGGGAGTCAACAACGGGAAAACAATCGAAAACGATTTTAATAAGGTCAAACAATAAAATAAAAATCAGAGAAAGTTATTAAGCAATTCATTTTTTACCTTTTCCATTCCCGTGGTTGCCTTTTCTTCATAGCAATAATTATTTGATCGCGAAATCGACTCCGGTATAACCGGGTCTACGATAAAGAGGGGAACATCTTTTTTAACATAATACAAAAGGCTGGCGGCGGGGTAGACCACCAGGGAGGTGCCGATCACCAGGTACAGGTCGGCCGAAATAGTTTCATCGATGGCTTCCTCCATTCGGGGAACCATTTCGCCAAACCAGACGATATGTGGTCTGAGCTGGAATCCTTTTTCGCATTTATCGCCCAGTTTTAATTCCCAGCCCGGGATATCATAGATCAGATTTTCATCTCCCGTGCTTCTGGATTTAAAAAGTTCACCATGGAGGTGTATTATATTTTTTGATCCGGCTTTTTCATGAAGATTATCCACATTTTGAGTGATAATGCTCACAGAAAAATATTGTTCCAGTTCTGCCAGTATAAGATGGGCCGCATTGGGGCTGGCTTTCAAAGCATTTTTCCTTCGCTGATTGTAAAAATCAAGAACTTTAGCCGGGTTTTTCTTCCATCCTTCCAGGGTGGCTACTTCATTGATGCTGAATCCTTCCCATAATCCGCCCGAATCCCTGAAAGTACTTAATCCGCTTTCGGAACTTATTCCGGAACCGGATAATACTACCAGTTTTTTCACTTATTTACTTTTTCTTTTTGTACCGGCCCTTCTTTTCAGGTGCTTTTTCTGATATAGATAAGCATTCTTCGAAGGTGAGGTTCACGGGGTCCTGGCCTTTTGGAATTTTAATATTTTTATTTCCATGACGGATGTAAGGTCCATATCGTCCATTGAGAATCTTTAAATTACCGTCCTGTTCAAATTCTTTAATAATTCTTTCCGAATCGGCTTTGGATTTTAATTCAATGAGTTCAATCGCCCGTTCTTCATTGATCTGTAGGGGGTCATCATCATCTTTTATAGAAATGAATTTATTATCGTATTTTAAGTAGGGCCCAAATTTTCCAATGCCGGCAATTATCTTTAAATCTTTATAATAACCAACATCTCTCGGGAGGTTAAAAAGTTCAAGGGCATCATCTAATGAAATGGTGTCTAAATATTGTCCTTTCCTTAAACTGGCAAATTTCGGTTTGGTATCACCATTCCCTTCTCCAAGCTGAACAATCGGGCCAAACCTGGCCAACCTTGCGAAAACTTTCTGATTACTTTTCGGGTCGGTTCCCAATTCCCTGACCGATCCCACGGAAGATCGTGATAATTTTCCGGTGCCCTCTACCAACGGATGGAATTCACTGTAAAAACTGCTAATCATGGTATTCCACTTGATTCGGCCCTGTGAAATTTCATCAAATTGTTTTTCGATGTCTGCTGTAAAACTGTATTCAAAGATTTTGGGAAAATATTCGACCAGAAAATCATTCACTACCATTCCCATATTTGTCGGGGATAGTTTATTCCTGTCAGCGCCGAAAATTTCTTTTTTTGATTGTTTATCTATATTGCCTTCCTTCAACACCATTTCAATCCAATTTCTTTCTTTGCCGTCAAGTTTTTCCTTGGTAACATAATCTCTCTTCAAAATGGTGGAAATTGTTGGGGCATAGGTGGAGGGTCGACCAATGCCGAGCTCTTCAAGTTTTTTTACGAGACTGGCTTCCGTATATCTGGCGGGAGCACGGGTAAAGGTTTGTTTAGCAAGGATATTATCCAGGTCAATTTTTTCCCCGATACCAAGAGGGGGGAGAATTCCATTCCCGTTCTCATTGTCGTCATCATCACTGGATTCAATATACACCTTCAGAAAACCGTCAAACGTAACGATTTCTCCACTGGCAATAAAATTATGATCAAGGGTCGATATAGTAATAGTAATTATTGTTTTTTCAATCTCTGCTTCAGACATCTGCGAGGCAATTGCCCTTTTCCAAATCAATTCATAAAGTCTTTGATCATTTCTATCGCCTGTGATTTTGTGCAATGCAAAATCTGTTGGCCGGATGGCCTCATGAGCTTCTTGCGCCGATTCCGATTTGGTCTTATATTGCCTGGTCTTTGAATATTTTTCCCCGTACTGGCTTACTATTTCCGATTTGGCATTTTGTAATGCTTCCTCTGATAAATTTACGGAATCCGTTCTCATATAGGATATTTTGCCGGCTTCATATAATTTCTGCGCAATCACCATGGTTTGCGCAACTGAAAATCCCAGTTTTCGACTTGCTTCCTGTTGCAGGGTGGAAGTAGTAAAAGGAGGGGAGGGTGATTTTTTTGATGGTTTTTTCTCAAGATTTCCGACTGAAAAACCGGCAGAAATGCAAGATTTCAAGAAATCAAATGCCTCCTGTTCCGTTTTTAATTTTGAAGATAATTCCGCTTTAAGGGTATTGCCGCCTGAAGTTTTGAAATAACCGGTGACTTTATAATAACTTTCTGTTTTAAATCTTTCAATTTCCCTTTCACGTTCAACCACAAGCCGTACAGCTACCGATTGGACTCTTCCAGCCGAAAGACCTGTTTTAATTTTCTTCCATAAAACCGGCGAAAGTTCAAAACCTACCAGGCGGTCCAGAATTCTTCTTGCCTGTTGCGCATTGACCAGATCGATATTAATTCCCCTCGGATTCTTTATCGCGTTTAATATGGCATTTTTTGTAATTTCATGAAATACAATTCTCCGGGTGCGTTGGTCCTCGAGGTTGAGCGATTCCTTTAAATGCCATGATATGGCTTCTCCTTCACGGTCATCGTCAGTAGCCAGATAAACTATTTCGGATTTTTCACACTCCTTCTTTAACTTTTTAATTATTTCTTTTTTACTGGATGGGATTTCATAAGTGGGCTCAAAATTATTTTTTACATCGATAGCTTCATCATCCTTTGGAAGGTCACGTACATGGCCATAGCTTGACTCAACCTGGTAATCCTTTCCAAGGTAGCCTTCTATGGTTTTTGCCTTCGCAGGAGACTCAACTATAACAAGATTTTTCGGCATAAATTTTAATTAAGGGTTTCAAATATCTTATTTTTTAAACAAAAAAATAAAAAAAATGATTTTTTGAGAGTTAAACTTGATAAATTAACAATATTGCGATATATCGAAATCTATGACAAAATCGCTTGTACTTGTACGGCACGCCCAGAGTGTAAATATACAATCAGGGATTAAAGATATTGACAGAAATTTAACGGATAAAGGAACTCAGGATGCAAGTAAAATAGGAAATTATCTGACAACCATTCATTTACATCCTGAATTAATTTATACAAGCCATGCGGCACGCGCCCTGAGTACAGCCCAGTTGATTGCTGAGCAAACCGGGTTGGGTACAAGGGAAATTATTATCGTAGAGGACCTTTATGAAGCCTCCTTAAGAATTCTTTTAAAAATCATCAACCAGTTAAATGAAAAAAATCAGTCTGTTTTAATGATAGGCCATAATCCGTCCATATCCTATCTTTGTGAATTTTTAACACCGGAAACCATAGGTGAAATGGCTCCTGCCGGCATTTGTATTTTAAATTTTAAGGATATCTCGTGGGAAAATGTAAATAAAGCAACTGCTGTGTTGGCGGATTTTAAATCACCAGCTGATATCTCATGAAAAAATGGAAGCTTTAGGGATTCATTTGCTCGCTGAATACACGCATTGTGATCCATCATTAATCAATGATGTGTCTTATATTGAAAAAATAATGCTTGAAGGTGCTTCCGCTTCAGGAGCCACCATTATCAGCTCTTCTTTTCATCATTTTTCACCTTACGGAATTTCCGGCGTCGTAGTAATCCAGGAAAGTCACCTCGCTATTCATACATGGCCTGAATACCGGTACGCATCCGTCGATATATTCACTTGCGGTGAAACAGTCGACCCATGGAAAGCTTTCGATTATATAAAAAAATCCTTAAAAGCTGAGAATGGAACAGCACTGAAGATGAGCCGTGGGACGAATATGGAGGCTTCACTGATCAATGGATCTGCAGGTTCGACGCAACTTGCTTCTCACTTCCAGGTCCGTGATAAACCGGTAAAAAAAGAATCATGGATTACATTGAGAGATGAAGAAACAGCCGTATCATTCAAGTACATTGGAGAAAAAATATTTGATCAAATAAAGGAGAAATCCAGGATAGAAATTTTTAATACAACTGCTTTTGGAAATATATTTATCATTGATGATAAGTTATTTATTACTGAAGGAGATGAATATATCTACCATGAGATGCTGGTTCATCCAGCAGCTATACGATTTAAAAATAAATTTAATGCATTAATCATCGGTCCTACATTAGGCGGATCTGTCCGGGAAATATTAAAATATCAGGACCGGGTAACTTTATCGGTAGTTGATAATAAATTGTTTAATGATGGATTAAAAGACAGTTTTCCTGGATTATATTCAAACTTGCATAGTCCTGGCATAAGATATTATAATGAAACAATTGATTTATTTATTAAGGAAAAAAAGATTGAGAAATATGATTTGATCATAATTGATAATTTATACGTATTAAATTCCATCTTTCGATTGCAATCCGAGGTATTTGAATTCATATTCTCCATCTTGTCAGAAACAGGAATCGCAATCATCCCTCTCGGTTCACCATTTTCCCAATTAGAACAGAAAAAAAATTACATTCAGCGGTTGGGTGATTATTTTAAGATTGATGACCTGCATTTATATTATTCCGATATTCCTTCCTTTCCGACCGGGAAATTTCTTTATATGATGGCTAATAAAAATGGCAGGAGAAATCGGGATATATCAGGTGAAATGTTAATTTCCCCTGAAAATGTTGAATCTAATTATAAATATTTTAACTTAGATATTAATAATGCGTCTTTTATAGTACCTGAGCGCATTAAAATGATGTTTATAAATAAAAAAATTGTGGATAAACAGGAAAAAATTGGATCAAAGATAGATTTTATATAAAATTTTTATATCTTTGATCGGATGTAACGTTGGTATGATATTTGTATTTTTGTGGATATTGTTCAATTAATTTCAGAAATTAAGGTGTTTTTATTCGTTTTTACAAGGGTAATGTAAATGTCATGAGGTTCAGAATTCTACTCTTTTTAGGTTTTCAGGTTGTCGCTTGGACAATTTATTTTAATTCCGGGAAAGTAAAGGATAATGGCATACAGAGGACCTTACAGGTGAAAGAAATTAACGGGGAAGACAGTAATGTAAGGCTCAATCAGATCGATTCTTATA
>CAYNCU010000069.1:0-18418 GCA_964395765.1 uncultured Roseivirgaceae bacterium
TAAATATCTGCTGTGCTTCTTCGTCCTCCACCGGGGCCTGTTGTACCATAACAGGGGCAGGAGCTACCTTTGTATCTTCACTTACATTTATATCCAGATCCACCTTAACATCTTTGGCGATTTCCTCGTCATTAGCCACCGTAATGATTGAGGGTTGCTGAACCTTTGGCGGAGGAGGGGGCGGTTGTTCAGTGGGCGGAATTTCAATGGTTTTCTCAAAATTAGCGTCAATGGTACCCAGCTTTACGGCTTTTCCCGAATCATAAAACTTATGTTCAAAGGCTGTTATTACCAGAAACATACTTAGGCATAAGCCAATGCTCAAAAACAGACTCGAATTTCTTTGGTCATTCTTAGTTCTGTCTTCCTTAATGGTCAGCACATCATGGAGACCAGGGATTGGAACAGTGCTATTACCACTGTTGGTCGGTGACAGGTTTTTATTTCCTACATCATCTCTTCGATCCTGATTTTTCATAGTTCAAAAAGTTTTGATTTCAATAATTAAAACAATGGTTCCTTAAAAGGATTTAAACATACTTCTAAAAATATTAACGAAATATGATATAAGTTAGTTCCGGTTATATGGGGCCAAAATTCCGTTTTTAGAATATACTGGCCGATTATTGATCTTTTAACCCACTTAAAAGGGCAAAAAAAACCCCGCTTTTGAGGCGGGGTCGTATTTTCCTTCAAATTCTATTTAATTAACCTAATTTAAACACTACAGGCAGCACCATACGAACCTTAACAGGGCGTCCTCTTTGTTTCCCGGGGTTCCATTTCGGGGCATCCTTGATCACATCCACAGCGGCTTCATCGCAACCTGCCCCGATGCCTTTGATGGATTTTACGTCGGTTAGCGTACCATCCTTGTCAACCACGAACTGAACATAAACTTTACCCTCAATACCCATGCGGCGTGCCTGGGCCGGATATTTAAGATGTTTGCTGATATATTCGTAAAAAGCCTGCATCCCCCCGTCAGGAGTGGGCTGGTCTTCAACGATGGTAAATATCTGTTCAGCTTGTTCTTCCTTAACAGGTTCCTGCTGAACAACTACCGGAGCAACCTTGGTATCTTCATTTACATTAATATCAAGGTCTACTTTCACATCTTTTTCGATATCCTTGTCATTGGCAACCTCCACGATCTGTGGTTGTTTGATCTTGGGAGGAGGAGGAGGGGGCTGTTCGGTAGGTGGAATTTCGATAGTTTTATCGAATTGTTCATTCACCTGCCCAAGGTCCATATGCTTCCCGGTATCATAAAATTTGTATTCGAATGCTGTGATACTGATCAGCAGGCTGCATACAAATCCTATGTTCAGGAAGAGGAAGGCCTTTTTGTTTAGGTCGACTTTGGGGTTCTTTTTAGCTTCCATTACTTATAAATTTAATTGATAATTCGCGATATAAAATTCCGCCAATTTACAAAAGTAGAAAATTTGATTAATTAATTTTATTTTCGTGGAGATTTTTTTTAATGAAAACCATAATAATCCCGAATAAAGCACCTAAACTGTCGGCCAGGACATCCAGGATATCGGGATCACGACCAGGAACATATTTCTGAAAAAATTCAATGATTATACCATACCCGATGCTAATAATTATGGTAACAAGCCACGGCATGTATTTTCTGTTCCCGGGAAATAATGCGGCAGCCATGGAAATGTAAAACAGGATGGCGAATATGACGAATAACAAAAAGTGAACAAATTTATCAAAATTCGCAATTTTAATAAAATCAACCCGGGCCACATAGCTTCCGGGCAACAAAGTGAGGACGAGAATGATTACTGTCCAGATAATCAGAAGAAGTAAACTAAGTCGCAATCGAATCGAGGATTCAGGAAATTAAAGCACTATAGGCCTCTGCATTTAATAAATTAACAATCCCGGCCGGATCAGAAATTTCAATTTTTACCATCCAGCCTTTACCATAGGGGTCCTTGTTAACCAATTCGGGCTGGTTTTCCAGTTCTTTATTATATTCAATTATTTTTCCCGAAACAGGCATAAACAGGTCCGAAACCGTTTTTACCGCTTCAACGGTACCGAAAACCTCTCCTGCCTGTATTGTTTGATCCACTGTATCCACTTCAATATAAACAATATCACCAAGTTCATTCTGAGCAAATTCTGTGATGCCAACAATCCCGGTGGTACCATCAATCTTTAACCATTCATGGTCTTTGGTATATTTTAAATTATCTGGGGAACTCATAAAAAGTTTATTTGGTTTAAAAATACTATCTATTCATAATAAAAAAAACTATTGAGCTAAACTAAAACGAACCTGAACACCCACGGTTGTGGTAGATTGTTTAAAGGTATTCGAGATCAGCGGATTATTGATATTCCGCACCAAAAAAAGCTCGGTGCTTAACTTGTCATTAAGCATGTATTTGATTGTGGGACGTAACTGGAATACAGTATTTCCCCCTGTTATTACACTCAAGTCGTTAATTTTTCGCTGAACCGTTTTCATGTTTCTTATCGCAAAAGTCGTCCTGAACTGGATATCATTTTTCAGTACAATGGTTGCTCCCTGATATTTAAAAGGTAGTTTCATATTGCTTTTGGTATATCCAAGATCAATTGAAAACTCTTTATTGTCTACTTCGGTAACCTGCGAATTAGAAATATTTAAAGCCAGATCCCGGGACAGTTTATAATTAACCTGGGCCGAAAATTTGCTCTTGGTCCGAAGATCGATTCCGACAAGTGGTGCAAATGTTTCGGAAATCACCGCCTGCCCGATGACATATACCGGCACGGGTTCCCCGTTTTCATTAAGTACAAGACCAGGTTGGAAATTGTCGATTGAATTGCCAAGGTCAATTCCATTTTCGTAATCCAGGGAATTGGTGTAATTGCTGACATTATAGGTTGAACTGTAACTATGTGTAATATTAATGGACGAAAATACGTTTTGAAGGGCTGGAATCTTACTTAATCCGGCATAATCAATACGCCAGTTAGGAAGTGGAATCTTCGGGAAACTGGTAAGCCCGATTTTTAAAGGGTCCCTCCCGGTATAGGCAGCCAGGAAGGCCGGAATGATCACATCCTGGGAATTAGCTTTAAATTCTGCTTTGGGGTATAGGGCGTTAAGCCTGTCACGGATAACTTCGCGTTCATTTACAAATTGGTTGAATATCGGGTTATTATTATCCTTATCATCTTTGGAAAATGCCGTACTTATTGAAATAATCGAGATACTGTAACTCCCTGTACGTGTAGGGGCGAGGGACTGCGGTGCTTGAAGTACCGTTCCGTTTGCCAATGTATCAGGCCCGTATCGGAATATTTCCTGGTAATTATCCATTTGCTTCTTACTGGCGGCGATTTGAATTCTGAAATCATTAAAAGGCTCAATCACCCCGGTTACACTAAAATCATTGTTCAGGAATTGAGTAAAAGGGAAAGTCAGGTATTCACTCCTTGCCAGCCAGTTCTTATCTACCATCTTTTGTTTAATATTGATATCCTGGCTTCCGAGAATAAATCCCCATCCAGGGGATGAAAATGTTGAATCCATTCCGAGCAGAAATGGTCTCGGCAGGAAACCGGGAAGAACCGTACCTCTCTGATTGTTAATGCTGAAATTGACCGATCGCAACATCATCAGTAAGCGCAAAAAGCCCTTTACTCCTTTCAGCTCCCTGTGAACCGTATTGGTCGTATCGGCCTTCGTTTTTTGATTAGACCGCCGGCTTCTGGGTGGGCTGTTAATAGATCGAAGGAATTTCCATTTATTATAGAGTTTTACAAAATCTATTTTACCGTTAAAATTATAATTCCGGGAATTCTGGGCCGTATTCCCCAAGGTGTCAGCCTGATCGATAGCCCCGGCCGTCCAAATGTAACCGGCATCGTATCGGATGTCTGCATTAGTCCAGTCGAGGAAAGGGATCTTGGATAGAGGTACCTGGTAAGTAAGACCTATATCCTGATCGAAGTTTTTAATTCGCCCGAAATGTTTCAGATTGGTTAGAATGGAGTCTTTCTTTTCCGTGGTGTTTATTTCACCGGAAGGTTCATCCACAACAGCATTGGCATGAGCGGTATAATCAAGAGACAAGCTTTTCGTCAGGTTCCATCGAAAACTGTACATCCGGTTAAAATCGTAATACTTTTGGAAGGTAGGTAGTATGCCGTTCGTAGTAAGATCGGAATTCCTGAGCTGGGTTTTTACATATTGCCGGTCAATATTCCAGGATATATTCAGATTAGAAAATGTAGGTGAGAAATTGAAATCCCGGATCAGTGCCAGGTAATTCGATTTGAAAAGTTTAATATTTTTAAACGGTTCAACCGAAACGGGCTTCGGGTTGAAATTATAGGTAATCCCGGCCCGCATACTTTTATTTATGTACTCGGCACGGTAAATATTATGCTGACTTGTTTCCGAATAGGCATAGGTTAACGAAAGGTTTTCGATATCATAAATATGGCTTTTTGCATCCGGGTTGGTTCTTATTTTGCCGACGTTGGTAAAATTAAAACCTCTTTGGGTGGTTCTATCGAGCACAAGATTTTTGTAATTGTCCCTTTCCAGGGTAGATGGAAAACTCAGGAGGGAGGCTTCGAGAGGAACATCCGGGTCGAGCGGATCGTATTCCGGCGTAATGTTCGTCCGCCCATAGCTCAGGTATAATGGAATCTTCAGCCCCCATTTTTGCGGGAAAAATTTTTCCAGGGCCACATTTCCCGCCAAATCATATTCGAGGGTGGACTCCCTGGTTCGTTCTGATATATTTTGCTGTATGGTGCCAAAGCCAATGGAGGTATAACGGGCATTTCCGCTTACAGTGGCAAAATCGGCAAGCTTAACATTGGCCCTGGCATTAGCCGCCCACCCAGCTTTTTTATCAAAGTCGGTAACACGGAGTTCATTAGCCCATATCGTAATATTCCTGGGCGCCTGGTCGGGCGTTTTGGGATTTCGTATACCGATCATGAGTGTTTGGATGGAACTAAGTTCCGGACGACCTACGACGGTGACCTTATATTGATTGATCTGCTTTACGAAAGGAAGACTGATATTGAAATTAAGTCGGTTTCTTTCCGATTTTAATGCGTAGAGATCATTCAGTGCAATATCAATATTATTGGCAGCCGGCCATATTTCATCCGGCGTTGTTGATCCGGGCGGAGTGATTACAAGCGGGACCTCAATTTCATAATAATTATCGGTATAATCCGTGCCCAGTCGTAGAAATGCAGTCACGGTGTCTTTAAAAGTTTGCGGTGATTCCGCATGGAAAAACATCTTTAATCGTCCATAGCTGATAAGATCAAGTGTAACATCCTTGAATACAGCCCTGGAATCACCGTCTTCAAGGTTTTGAACGTTTAGTTTAAGAGCCTGTTCGTTATTACGTCTGTATACCGGAGAAGTATTATCAATATCCTGTTTAATCCCCGGGGGAAGAACATAAGGTATTTTATTATCTGCAGAAGAGCCATTGGCTTCGTAACTGACTACGGAAACCGTAAAATTCGCATCATAATTCTCAGGAGGCTGATCCAATTCTTTATCCCTTAGGTTCCCGGAATAAATTCTCCACTGTGAGCCGGCCAGTTGAAAATTATCAAAACGCAACACCACAGGTTGTGAAAACCCGGTAAGTACGGTTCGCATAAACTGAATGGATTTGAAGCCGCTGATATTTCCTTCTACCCGAGTAGGTTCCTTAATCGGAATCCTGAATAAATACCAGCTTACCTGGTCCCCGTTTACCGTATTGGTAACTTTATCGACGATATTGTTTTTGCCCACTGCCAGTTGCCCTGGTTTTAAGTCCACTTCATATTCATAATATTCTTCAAGGTCACTGATGGTATTATCGCCGTTAACGTCTTCATTATCAGGGATCGTACTTCCTACCGGTGGAATTCCCCCCGAGTTCGTCGAAATAGGGGAATTATTTTCCATGCCGTTGTAATTCTTATATCTTTCAATGATCTTGGCATTCTCTGCATCGAGGTCGCTGCCTAAGAAATAATGAAAATCATCTGCAGAAGGATCTTTTTTAATTTCATTTAAAGCATCGGTGGTCACGTTTACTTTGCTGATAAAATCTTTAAAATAAGAATCTTCATCTGCGTCTTTCAGTCCGTCCAGGCCAACATCCTGGTTGTGTCTGGCAGAAGCGGAATTGTCAAAAGCATTGGTTAGATATTGTTGCGTAGTTACCCTGCCCCATGCATTTTCGGTGGTTCCCTGTGTACCTCCGTCGGCAGGCAAGCCGTTTTCAAATGCATGCCTGCCGTCTTTCATTAAGTCTTCCGAAATGCTTCCCAGGTCAAAGAGTAGCTTACCTCCGGTAGAATTGGCCGTAGGTGGGTTCACACCGTCATTGATCTGACCTCTTGGATTTGATAAATCGCCGTTGGTAACGTCGATGAAGGGATCCATAAGCCAGAACTCAATGTACTGAATATTGGTCTTATCAAAATCAACATCAGACGGAACGGCGCGGGTAATCCCGCCCCAGTTATCTTTCGGGTCGGGCAACTGTCCCTTACTGGTTAGATTCGGGTTATAATTATACGGGCCTCTTTCTGAGGGGTAATAAGCGAGGTCGAATATCGCTTCATTGGTATTTACCACTTCAGGGTCGCGGTTCCTGAATATTTCCTGAGGGCTGACAGCCCGTACATAATGATTCTTCAGGTCTTCATCGGTGATATTCCTGGGCTTGTTGGCTCCTGCAGTCCGGTAAAATATATTGTCGATAATATACCAGGCCATTTTGGCTCTTTTAAAATTGATGGAAAGATCATTCTGCATCTGGCTTCCCCCGTCGAACAGGTTATCGCTTCTTTTTGGGGTAGCGGCCAGTTTCCACGACTGCACATTTCCGCCCAGGTTATAAGGAGTGATTGCCGATTCAAAATCATCGATATACGATGTTCCCTGTCCCTGTACAATATTGGAAGTGCCGGGGATCAACTGTGCGACTTCCGAATTAAAGGTCAGCACGGACGGTTCCTTTGTGGAAATAAAAGGAATCATATTCACCATTTTGGTAAGGAACCTCGAATCACTGCGGTAATTATAATCGAGTCCCCATTTGGAGTTTCTCACCGGTTCACTGCCGATACTTACCCGGGATACCAACGGCCGTTCATTGTAATAAAGGTAGGTCGCTCCCAAACTCATATTGTCATTAAATACATAATCCAGCCGGGTTCCGAAAAGACTTCGGGCCTGGAAGTTGAACAGGTCGCTCTGTTCATATTGTATCTGAATTGGTTTCCCCGAATTCAAAACCGACTGGTTAATGATACTCACCTTACCAAGGTTATAGTCCACCCGGTAATCCACGCCTTCTGTAAGAGGAATGTTCCCGGCAATCACCCGAACTGAATTTTGCGCTATGTTAACGCCGGGTAAGGAAATATCGGAGGAAGAGCCACCGACCACGCGGCCGACCAGATAGAATTTATTTTTGGCGGCGTCCAGTTCGGCGTCCGATTTTGTCGCATTATAGAGAGTATCATATACATACTTATCAATGAATTGTTGTTCATCGGGGTCGAATTTGGCCTTAAGGTATGATCCGAATGGTTCCAGAACCGGGAATATCACGTCACCGTAAGCGGAATTAACCGTTGCCCCTTCTACATAATCAAAAACACCATCCGGCTGGGGATCGCCATTGGAATTCAACCTGTCAAGATTGAAAAGCTGTACCAATGGAATGTCCTTGGTGTGTCTGCCTTCATGCAGGCTCGGATTATCGATCCCCGTTTTATCATCCCTGTAGATAATCCTTAATTCGAAACCATCCTTGTTAATTTGGGAGGAAGTGATATTATATACATTCTTCATCATTAAATCCCAGGAGGGCACTGCAGTATTCACCTTGGATGGCCGGAGAAGTTTCAGATAAATCACCTGGTTATCTGATACGTTCTGGTAATCTTCCGTCAGTTCTCCTACTTTATATCTTTTCCCGTTATAAGTATATTCATAGGACACAGCCAGTGCTTCGTCGTCTTGCAGCTTGCGATAAAGGGAAATATAACCCAGTTGCGGGTTAATCGTATATTCGTTCGCATCAAGTTTCCGGGCTGCGGTAATCACCTCATAATCCGTGGATTTAACAAGGTTGAATTTATTATCCAGTACTGTACTCGTATTATCGACGGTTCTTACATTTGCATCGCTGGTCAGGGAGGCATAAAGTTTATTGGCATCATTGCTGTTCGGTACATTTCCCTGGCCGGATCCGATGTAAGGATTATTACTCCTGTATATATCCTTTCCCTCACCGAGATCCATAACGGCGGCGATGTTTCGGAGTGTTTGTGTATTGTTATTTCGGTTGATCATGTAAACTTCTACCCTGGTAATATTAACTCCCGAAAGGATCTGGGGAAGATTCGATAACCATCTTTCATAATTATCCCTGAAGAAATGTCCCAGGAAGAAATGACGGTTCTCATCATAATCGGAAGCTTTTACCTGGAATTCATTTCCCTGGCCCTCTGTTCCGCCGCCAACGGTAATGGTATTGGTTTTTCCTCTTTGTGTGGAAGCCAGAGCGGTAACGTATAATTTTCCGAATTGTAGCTGGGTTTTTAATCCAAATAAATTCTGGGCGCCGGAAATCAGACTGTTATTAAGCGGCATGCTGACATTACCTACCTCAATTTTTTTTATAATATCCTCGTCGTAACCCGTATATTCGACTTTCAGATTATTCTCGAAATCAAATGTATTATTGTTATCAAAATTGGCAAGCACACTGAGTTTATCTCCGATTTTGCCGACTACGTTCATGTTGATTTGCTGGTTGAACTGAAATCCGCCGTTTCTCTGCTGACGGATTGGGATAGCGGGATTGTCGATCCGTTGCCATCTTCCGCCAAAATCAAGATTAACATATCCGTTGGGTTTAATATCCACATAACTGCCACCGAAGATCCGGTCGAAAATCGGACTGATGTATATAGGTGGAATGAGGCTTCTCCCGCTTACCGCACTTTCGCCGTCGAGACTGGACGATTTGTTTTTCCAGTAATCCTTAATCATCCTTTCTTCCTGAATCTTCTGGAATTGGTCAAAAGTCATGGTAGAAACCGGACGGTAATCGATATCCCCTATTTTTTCGTGGATAATATAATTATCGGATGTATCTATTTCGAGATCCATCTTCAGGTTGCTGGGATCTTTTAATTGGAGCGGGGATTCCACGGGTTCAAAAACAAAAGGATTTCCGTATCGGTCCTTCGGTTCGAAAGTCGGAAGAGGTTCCGGTTTATAGGGCTTGTTTTGCAGCGTATCCCTTGTCGTATCTCCTTTCAGTGTGTCATACCGAGGATACTTACCGGATGACAATTTGCTGTCTCCTGTCCAGGAACGGCCACTGGCCATTATCAATGTGAAAGCCAAGGTACTGCCAACCAGACCAAAGAGTATGCTATTAAACTTTCCCAATCCCTCTTGATTCTTTTTATGCTGATTTTAATGCTAGCCTGATTAATTCCTCCAGTGTAATATTTTTTCCATGTTTCCTGATAATCGCCTGTATGGTTTTCTCAGCGGCAGATTTTTGAATCCCTAAAGTCACCAGCGCCGATAAAGCTTCGTTTCTTAATTCACCGGAAACTCCGGTCAAACTTTCAAAGTCCTTCTCAAATCCCTTTGACTTCCTGATCTTGTCTTTCAATTCGACAATAATTCTTTCAGCGGATTTCTGACCGATTCCCTTAATACTTTTAAGCGTCATCACGTCCCCTCCGGCTATGGCTTCTTCTATTTCATTGATTTCCATCGATGAAAGCACCATCAAAGCAGTACTGGGACCAACCCCGGAAACACTGATCAGCTGCAGGAATAAATTTTTTTCAGTATTGTCAAAAAATCCATACAAAACATGCGCATCCTCCCTGATCTGAAGATGAGTAAATAATTTCACCTGCTTAAGATCCTTAATCCGGGCATAAGTATTGATTGAAATTTTAATTTCATAACCAATTCCGCCCGTTTCAAGGACAACATAGGTAAGATCTAAAAAAGAGATCTCGCCCTTGATGTATCCAATCATTAGGTAATTTTAAATAAAACGATGTTTAATACTTAATATTGACTAATTTATTAAAAACTGAAAGATAAAAAATAGATTAATTTAATTCAGACAAAGATAAAAAATTAGGTTTTCAGGCCTATCAACGGGGTTATTACATATCGCTGGTCCGGAAAGTCTGTAAAACCATATCCAGTTCCCTCATGAGTTCCCTTTGTTCCACTCCTGGGCTGTATAAAAAGCCTTCCACGTAATATATGCGATTGAGTTTCTGGTCAACAAAACTGTAAGCGACAAAGGGTCCTCCCATGGTTATATCATGGGTTTTCCATAAACCGGTTATTTTCTTTGCATATTTCCCCTGGAAGGAGACTTGTTTTACCGTTGGAGGGATCGAAGGCTCGGTGATGACATAGGAATCGGGATTTTGCGGATCACCAAATACATTTTCCTTCATAATTTTATTACGCCAGTCCACTAAATTTTGTGCGTTAAAATCACTGGTATCTTTATAGGTTTTATAGGCAACAATGATATTCCGGTCAATTTCCTGTCCGGGCAGTCGTAACCAGATAAATCCATCGTTATCTGTAACAAGCCGATATTGGTAAGGAACACGTAAATGAAAATTATGTTCTTTACTAAGTCGGTTGGTAATCATAGCTTCTTCTTTCACGGAATAAACATTTTTCAGAGCCCTTTTATCTTCCGCCAAATTGAAAAATCTTCGCATACCGTCGCGGTATTTCACAAGATTTTCAACCAGGTCATTTTCACTATGGCCGATGATAAACAATACCTCCTGGTTGGAGGCGTAAAGATTTTTCTTTTCAACAAGGAAAAGATTGGGGCTGGCCCTGAGAGAATCGATGGATTTTTGATCGAACAGGCTTCGCATTCTTTTGCTCTGGCTGTCATTCTCATATAACGGGATAAGCAAAATAAGATTTTTTGCTTCCTTTAAAATACTTTTAAAGGCCAGCGGGCCAACATGTCTCAGTTCGAACATACTTTGAGAATGGGGAAGGTCTTCCACCGGTGAATTAAAAGTTACGCGTAATTCATGCCCGATAGGTCCGTTCCATTTTGCCGAGTCGATCACGAGCAGGATTTCACCGGCTTTACCGGTACCCGGCGGCAGTGTTCTTTCGTCCGTTGAACCTCCCTTGCATGCAAATAACAGGACGGTTAAAAATAAATAAACGGAAGACTTAAGATTCATTGAAGAAAAAGTTAGTCACATTAAATTTAGTAAAAACTTACCCAATCTTCAGTCTTTGTCCCGGAATTATTTTATTGGAATTGAGATTGTTAAGTTTTTTTAACATTTCAATTGTAAGGCCTTCATACTGTTGTGAAATTTTCCACAGACTGTCGCCGGGTTGAACAATATAATAATTTCCATCGGAAGTAATTTCAGGAGCAATTGTTTTTTGAGGTTTAAATACCGGCTTGGTTTCGGATTCATAAAAATTCGGTGTTACCCAGATGGCGAGTCTTTGATTTACCCGGATAAGGTTGCTACTCAGGTTATTCCATTCCTTAATATCGTTGATCCGGACCTTGTAATGATCGGCGATAAGGCTCAATGCATCTCCGCTTCGAACAATATGAATCAACCTTTCTCTCCCGTAGGTACTGCCGGCTTCGTTACGTGCAATATATTCCAGTTCTTGTTTATCTGCATGCTGAGCCGAGTCAAGAATATAATTACGATTTTTAACAATTAATGCTTTTATATCATAAGGAATATTTAAAACAAAATCATCGGATGATTCCGGCACTTCCCTTCTTTTTAAAACCGGGTTTAGATCTACCAATTCATCGACACAAATTCCTGTCAAGTCTGCCAGTGTTTTAATATAAAGCGGCTGGTCGACAATAATAGTATCTTTTTCGGGAAAATATTGCTCATAATTATCAAGGTAGAGATTATGAGCTTCCAGGTTATTTGCCACGTAATTGATGGCAACAAATTGAGGCACATAGGAGCGCGTCTCCCTCGGCAGGTACCGGTATATATCCCAGAATTTCTTTTTATATCCTGATCTACGAATGGCGCGTCTTACATTTCCCGGTCCGCAATCGTAGGCTGCCATGGCTAGTTCCCAGTCATTAAACTGATCGTAAAGATTCTGAAGATATTTACAGGCGGCTTCTGTAGACTTTTCAGGATCCATTCGTTCATCGATATACCAGTTTATTTTTAGATTATACAAACGGGCGGTACCGTACATGAATTGCCACAAACCCACCGCTCCGGCCCTGGATTTTGCCCTCGGATTTAAACCGCTTTCCACGATGCACAGATATTTTAATTCATCGGGGAGTCCGTTTTTGGCCAATACTTTTTCTATCAAAGGAAAATAAAGATTCATTTTCCCCAATACTTCCTTCGTGTAATCCCTGTCGGTAATTGTGAAAAAATCAATAAAAGCTTTTACCCTGTTGTTGAAATGCAGCGGAACAATCTTTTGAAGTTCGGATAATTTTTGTGCAATCGTATCATAAGGGACATCCGGAATATATTCGTAATCATATACCGGGTAAATCAATGAATCCTGCGCCAGCAAAATATCTTCATCGGGTATCAGTTGCGCGTATGCTTTTTGACCGATAATGAAAAGAATCAATAGATAAATAATTTTTCTCATTATTATATTTATTCGGTTTACAGATCAGGACCTGGTAAAGGATTTATCGGGTGAAAAAAATTGGCGGGTATTTATAATTTTGAATTCAAAAAACTCGGTTAAAAAAGCGGAAACGATGATAATAAAAATATTCTTTGTTCCATAATTCTTGTATTGCAGTGCATAAGTATACAGGTATTGCATTATAACAGGATTTTTCTCTTAACGGTTATTAAAAGAAATTGTATTTGCCGGAAATGCAAACAAATCAATTTTTATCGTATCATCAAACGCAGCACTTCCTGAATAATCAAAAACAGGATTTAACAGGACACAATTCCTGGTAATGAATAAACGGTAAGCGGCCTGATGGAAAAAGGAATAAAACCCTTCGTAAAAGACAGAACTAATATCCTTCCGAAGTAAGTTTAATATCAATTTTTATTGAGTTTTTTCTGTTGGTCTTCAGTAGAGTTAATTCCTTCTTCTATTTCATTCTGAACACCTTTCGTGGCATCTTTGAATTCCCGGATGCCTTTGCCTAAGCCTCGGGCCAGTTCGGGAATCCTCTTGGCGCCAAAAAAGATAATAACGAATAAAATGATAAGAATCCATTCAGATCCTCCAGGCATTCCAAACAATAATATGAAATCAAAGTTTGCCATATATTTAATTTATTAAGAGGAGTAAATATACCGAAATAATATTATCTCTCAAATTTAAGCTCTTTGTATATGAAATAAACAAAATATCTTTTTCCCGAACGATTGCTGCTTATCTTATTTGAAAACACATAAAGTCAGTGAAAGTTCGATTTTAACATTATTTAAAGCATTTCAGGCCCAATAATCGAGCAATTAAACGCAAGACTCAATGATCATGAATTCAGTAACAGGATTTACCGGCTGTATTATAAAAGAAGATCACAAGGATTCACCCATAATGAAACCTCAATATATTTTACGCCTGAAATGAATACCTTGCCTGACTTATTCCGGCTACCGTAATTCAGTTTTCAATTTTAGCAGGAGGGTTTTGAGGGGGCGGCGGAGGATTATGATTCTCCTCGGCGGCGTGTATTCCTTCTTCAAGTTCTTTTTTTATGCCTGCCGAAGCGTCTTTGAATTCTCTGATTCCCTTTCCAAGGCCCCGGGCAATTTCGGGTATCTTTTTTGCTCCGAAAAAGATAATGAAGAAAAATAAAATAACCATCATTTCTCCCCCACCCGGCATTTCGAGTAAGTAAATCAATCCCAGCTTTATCATATTTTTATAACATTAATGGAAAGAAACAGTAGAAATAAATACAGCATCAAAATTACTGTATTTGGACATTAATATGACAAATAAAACCGTAAGTTATTTTTTGGCTAGCCAGTTTTCCGGATTCAGCTTTTTATTATCTTTCCATACCTGGAACTGCACCTCCGAAACATCATCATTATTGGTATTGACTATTCCGATCGGGTCGTTGGCTTTAACGACTTGCCCCTGTTTAACGGATACATCCTTAAGCTTGGCATAAACGGTAAAATACTCCCCGTGCTGGATCAGTACAAAGTATTTCATGTCCCCCGGAACAAAGGCGATAGCTTTAACCACGCCATCAAATACTGCTTTCACCACTTCGTTGGAATTGGTCTGGATATCGACCCCGTAATTCGGAACGCTTAGTTTTTTATAAATCGGATGCGGATGGGTTCCGAAATGGGATGAAATAAATCCTGTTGCCACAGGCCAGGGAAGTTTATTCTGGTTTTCTTCGAAAGATCTGGAAAGATTGGTAAGGTTGGGGGTCATTGTCATTTTTTCACTGGATTTTCCTTTTGATGACTTGCGGATTTCTTCAGCTACCAGATCGGCAATTTTTTTATCCAGTTTGGCAATATCTTTCTTCCGGTTATCCAGTTCTGTTTTAAGTTCCGATTCCTTTTTACTCAGGTTGGCGATCAGGCTTCCCTGTTTATTTTTAAGGTTTATGAGAATGTTTTGTTGCGAAATTTCCTGGGTAAGCAATTTATTTTTTTCAATTCTTTTTTCCTCCAGGGCTTTTTCCTGGGTGATCAGCGATTGCTTAACCTGGTTGATCAGTTCCAGTTGTTTTTTTCTTTCTTCCGAATACTGTTTCATGTATTTCATGCGCATAACCAACTGCGAAAAGGTGGCTGAAGAAAAGAGAAAGGTAAGGTCACGTAACCCGAATTCGGATTTATAGGTATTTAAGGCCATAACGGAATACTCTGCCTTCAGTTTATCAAGATCGGATTGCAGCGAATGGATGACCTCATTCATTTCATTCATTTCGCTGTTGAGTAGATCCATTTCATTATTGATGGATTTAATAAGCGATTCACCGGCATCGATCTGGTTATTCAGGGCTGCCAGCTGGCCTAAACTGTTTTTCTTTTGTTGCTGGGTTTCGTCGAGGATCTGTTGTGCTTCTTTTACTCTTTGTAACGCGGCCTTTTTTTCGGCTTCCAATGATTCCCGGGTCTGCTGGGCGTGGACGCCTTGAAGGAAAAGAAGCGCGGTTATGAAAAAAAATAATAATTTAATTCTCCCTGGGTTCATACCGGTTGGGTATATTGAATGGGAATCTTACTCTTTTTTCACTGAAGGAGGCTTTCGTATAGGTGAAAATAATCTGGGTATTTATAGTCTTGTTTTTATCGGAATAAAATAAACTAATTGAATTATCCATGGCAAATAAAACGCTGTCGATGGTTTGGAAATTATGGTAATCGACATTCATATAATTCCTCGTGCTGTCGTCGGTAATACTCACCTTCTCAATTTTCATGGAATTGGAGTTTACGAAATTATCTACAGAAATACCTCCGTTTTGCTGTTTGAGCATGTAATAATCCCCGCTTCGTAAAACTTTTTCATTCTGATTTCTGGGTAAAATAAGATTACCGATAAATATAGATTGCAACATAGAATAATTCAAGTTGAAATTCAATCGCTGGCTGATAGAATCAATACTGATCTCGTAAAATTCCTTTTTTATTCGGTTAATTAAATAAATGGAATCGGGCGTGATTACAGCGCGAAGGATTTCAACACCGATTCCCGGGTTGACCGACAGCCAGATAATACTGTCGTTTTTAATCCAGATATTGGCGATGGCGTTAAAACTTTCATTGCCATCCAGGTATTTTATTTTTGCTTTTGCTGTAAAATAATCAAAATTGATCTGGTCGACATTTAATTTCTTTTTTTCAAATGGATTTAAAGAATATATCTGTTTCTTACAGGAGAACAAAACCAGAGAGAGGACAAAAAACAAAAAAATTTTTTTATTCATAAAGTTTCCCGTCGGAGATCTTTTTCATTAACAGGTCGGGATTGGAAGCGCCTCCTATATCTTTAGCCTTTTTCCATTGTTCCATCGCTTCTTTCGTCTTTCCCAACTTGTATAATATGTCTCCGTAATGCTCTATAATATCGCCGTTAATATCACCGTTTTCCTGCAGTGCCTTTTCAATGATTTTTCTTGCATCTTCAACTTTTCCAAGATTATACAATACCCATGCCCTTGTATCGAGGTAATTGGCATCATCGGGATGTAATTGAATTAACTTGGCCGAAAGCTTATTGGCATAATCCAGTCTTTCTTTACGAAGGGAGAGGAAGTAGGCATAATTATTCAGTACGTGATCATCATCGGGATCGAAATTTAAAACCGCTTCATAGGCAGAATCTGACCTGGCATAATCTTTCAGGTTATTATAATCATCTCCCAGCAGTGCATTAAACCATGCGGTTAATTTCAAGTTGGAAGTTGAAAACTTTTTCCCGATTTCTAAATTAGCGACAGAGTTGGTATAGTCCTTTTTCATATAATAGCTGGAACCGAGAAAATAATAAAGGATGGCCTGGTTAGGAAATATTTCCACCGCCTTTTCACTATGCTTAATTACATTATCCCATTGATTCTCATTAATCTCAATGTTAATCACATTCTGCCATGCCTGGAAATTGTTATTATCGATCGCAAGGGATTTCAGGTACATCTCTTTCGCGGCATCCAATGAATCAAGTTGGGTCAGCAGGTCGCCGTATATAGCATAAGATTCCGCTTTTCCGGGATAAGTGGCAACTGTTTTATTCACCAGGTCATAGACAAATTGCCGGTTCAGGCTGTCCATGGGTTTGCTCATCTGTTCTTCTATGTACTGCAGCTTTGTTTCCAGGTCAAGATCAGAGCTGCTGAAAGCCTTATCAATATACTCTTTCGATTTCGCGTTATTCCCCTGGCTCCGGTAGGCTTCCGAAAGATCCAGAAGGAGATTGCCATCATCAGGATAGGATGGAAGCCATTTTTGAATAAAATCGATGGCCTCCTTGGATTTATCATTCGCGATCAGGGTTTTTGCCTGGTCCTCGACATATTCCGGTTCGTCAGGATAGGCGTTGATCAGTTTATTTCCCTCCTCAATTGCCTTATCCAGTTTACCCTGCTTTATATAAATTTCTTTCTTCTGGAGGCTGGCCTGTTCATTGATTCCGTAAGCATTTTCAAACCGGTCATAGCATTTAAGAGCATCATCGTAATCCTTTTGATAATAATAAATCGCTGCCAATTCAAAAAGATAATCATCGGTATTGGGTATGGTATTGATCAGCTTTTCATAGGTATCGGCAGCAGCAGTAAAATCGGATTTCTTGATATAAATCTGAGCCAGCAAAAGATAATAGAATTTATTTTTAGGATCATGGGAGACCGATTGCTGCGCATAGGGCAGGGCCTTGCTCAGGTCCCCGGTATGTACATAGATCTGTGCAATTTTAAATTCAACCGCAGCATTAGCAGGTTGCATTTCCAGGGTGCGCTGAAATAACAGCAATGACTTGGCATAATCTTCAAGGATATAATATTTTTCGGCTTCCATAAAATAATTCATGGCGAGTCTTGGATCGGCTGTGGCCATGGACAGCACGTGACTGTTTGCTTCGTCCTTTTTTCTTCCCTTTTTTTTCTGGGCAACGGCCGGAAGGATGGAGGTCAGCAGTATTGCCATGAAAACCGAAAAGATGAATAACTTTTTAAAGGAAGTCATGCTAAGTATTTCAAACGGTAAGATGCAATAACAAAACGAAGCGAGATAATGTATTCTTATTTTAGTGAACAGCAAATTTACGTCCTATAGGCAATAAATAACAATCCGAATCTTAATATATGCCAAATTATGGACCGGTGCTTCCAAAGCCTCCTGATTTCCTTTTACTTTCATTTAATGCTGATACCGGAATCCAGCGGGCTTTTTCGACTTTGGAAATGACTAATTGTGCAATTCTATCGCCATTTTTTACGATAAATTCTGAGGCGGAAAGATTGATAAGAATGACTTTTATTTCGCCCCGGTAATCAGCGTCGATGGTGCCCGGTGTATTCAATACCGTAATACCGTGCTTTATCGCTAATCCGCTTCGTGGCCGTACCTGGGCTTCGTATCCTTCCGGCAGTTCAATAAATAAGCCGGTAGGAATTAAAGCCCTTTCCATGGGTTTTAAGATGACATCTTCTGTCATAGCGGCATGCAGGTCCATTCCTGCAGCATGTTCGGTCTGATATTCCGGCAGAGGGTTGACCGAGGTGTTAACAATTTTTATTTCCATCGGCTTTTAAGGCGGAAAAATAATAAACTGAGATTTTCCTTATCGGTTAAATAAATTACTAAAATAAATACCAAGACAAAATCCATGGACTGTGAAATCAGTAAATTTGCGTTC
>CAYNCU010000070.1:0-18121 GCA_964395765.1 uncultured Roseivirgaceae bacterium
CCTACTGGTCGGACGAGCCCTGCTGGTCCGACGAGCCCTACTGGTCGGACGAGCCCTGCTGGTCCGACGAGCCCTACTGGTCGGACGAGCCTTGCTGGTCCGACCAACCCCTCTGGTCGGACGAGCCCTGCTGGTCCGACGAGCCCTACTGGTCGGACGAGCCCCACTGATCCGACCGGCCCGATCGAAAATATTCTAATTATTTCTTTTACAAAATATATACAAATCCATATATTTGTTTGACAAAATATATAGAAATGAATAAAGAGTACCTTGGCGAATTCGAAGAACTGGTGTTAACCATGGTGGGTATTTTACAGGAGGATGCGTATGGGAACACTATTGTTCATGAGATCAAATCACGGGTAAACAGGAAGGTAAACCTCAGCGCCGTTCATGTTACCTTATACCGCCTGGAAGATAAAGGCCTGGTAAAATCGCATATGGGCGGCGCCACCAACGCGAGAGGCGGCAGGCGGAAAAGAATATTTTCCATTACGAATGCCGGTTTGGCCATGCTGAAGTCCATCAAAGAATCACGTGTTCAATTATGGAAAATGATACCCCAGCTGCAAATAATATGAAAGCGAAGTCGGAGGTCGGTGTCCCGGAACGGGATATCCTGTTCCAAGAATAGGATATGAAAAACCAAAATAAACAACAACCGCCGCGATGGGCTTTGCGCTTTCTCAGATGGTTTTGCCCGGCTGATTTACTGGAGGGCATCGAAGGAGACTTGTTGGAAGACTTTGCCACAGACTCAGCGGACACGAACCCGGGCGTCGCCAGGAGGAAACTTATTATCAAGGCCATCAGTTTTTTCCGTCCCGGTATACTGTTCAGGAATAAAATTTCGAAAAACCCATTCAACATGATACTACTGAAAAGTTATTTTAAAATTTCCTACCGGAACCTGTGGAGGAGTAAAGGATATTCTTTTATCAATATCCTGGGCCTTGCTATCGGGATTGCCGCCTGCCTGCTGGCCTTCAGTTACATCAGCTTTGAATTAAGCTTTGATAATTTTCACCCCGACGTGAACCGAACCTACCGCGTAAATGAAACTTTGATCTGGAGCCCGCAGGGAGGTGAATTCGGCTCCACGGGGCCGGCCCTCGCCCCCGCCCTGGAGGAGGGCTTTCCTGAAATACAGGAAGCTTTAAGGATCAATACACTATATAGTAATGTGATCCGCTATAACGATGGGAAGGGAAAAGTAAGTGCATTCAATGAAGATAATGTACTCGCTGCCGATTCCGACTTCTTCGATTTTTTTGGATTTAAGCTCAAAGAAGGCAATCCGAAAACCGCTTTGAAAGGGATAAATAAGATCGTGATTTCCGATGTTGCCGAGAAAAAGATTTTCGGTGATGAACCGGCCCTGGGTAAAGTTCTTTTATTCGGGGATGCAAGGTTACCCTTGGTAATCACAGGCGTAACCCAACACCAGCCGGAAAATGCACATTTCCACTTTAATTACTTGTTATCCATTTACAGCAACCCGAATATAAAAAAGTTTGAGTGGAGTTGGATCTGGACCCAGGTGGTCACTTACGTGAAGTTAAATCCCGGAGCGGATAAAGCAGCGCTTGAACAAAAGCTCATGGACCTGGGAAAAGACCGGGTGAGGGCCGATTGTGAAGCGAAAGGGATCGATTATGACCAGATTACAAAAGGAAAGGGTGGTTGGCATTTTTATCTTCAACCGGTAAGGGATATCTATCTTCATTCAGGAAATATTGGAAACCGTTTAGGCCCGGATGGCGATATTACCTATCCCCTGATATTCGGAATCATCGGGATTTTCGTGCTTTTGATTGCCACCATTAATTTCATAAACCTTTCCACGGCAAGGGCTTCGAAACGGGCAAAGGAAATAGGCGTTAAAAAAACGCTGGGAGCGATGAGAAATTCATTGGTCTGGCAATTCCTGGCAGAGTCGATCTTTATTGCCATCCTGGCAACATTCCTTGCTGTCTTGCTCACCTATGGATTACAGTCACTCGTCAACACTACGGTAAATATCCATATTCCGGTTAATACACTCACCACGCCATCCTTTCTCCTGGCCCTGCCTCTCATTCCACTGGTAATAGGTTCCCTGGCCGGGCTTTATCCATCGCTTTATCTGACGGCATTAAAACCCATTAATGTATTAAAAGGTAAGTTATCATCGGGAACAAAGAATATTAATCTCCGGAATTCCCTTGTAACGGTTCAATTCATCATTTCCATTGCCCTGATCGCCGGAACCCTGATCGTTTACAAACAGGTAAACTTTCTGAATACGAAAGACATTGGTTTCGATAAGGATAATATCCTGGTGATCAACCATGCCGAAAGACTGGGACAGCATATTGAGAGCTTTCGTGATGAATTGATAAAAATGCCTGAGGTTTCCGACGCTTCAATTGCCATGAATGTACCCGATCAGGTTCATTATGAAGACATCTGGACGATAGACGGAAGCAGTACAAAGCTTCCCGTTGATGAACTAAAGATCGACCATCATTATTTTGACCTTCTCGGGTTGAAACTGGTCGCCGGCAGGTTCATTGACAAAAATAATCCGGATGACAAGATGGTCGCCATTCCCAATGAAACCCTGGTCAGGATGTTCGGCCTTACCCCAGATCAGGCCTTGGGCAGATATATTGTTTATCCCGGGGATGATAATGCCAGGCTTGAAATCATTGGTGTTGCGAAAGATTTTAATTTCAATTCTTTACGCATACCGATTGCCCCGTTGGTTTTTCTTCCTACGGGCGCGAAAGTCTGGGGCGATATGCGGGTGATTGCGATAAAGTTCAGTACGAATTCTATTCAGGGGCTGGTCAACCGAATCGAAAATAAATGGAATGCTTCGGTCAACGCAACTCCGATGCAGTACTCCTTTCTCGATCAGGACCTCGCGCAACAATATGAACAGGAAAATAAGATGGGAAGTATGCTCGCCATTTTATCCGGTTTGTCGATCATAGTGGCGCTTATCGGGTTAATCGGACTTGTCTCTTATTCTATTGAGATCCGTAAAAAGGAAATCGGAATACGAAAAGTTTTCGGCGCCTCGGCTGCACAAATCCTGATGATGCTGAACAATCAATATGTTAAGCTGATCGCCGTCGCCCTTGTGCTGGCCACACCGGTTGCCTGGTGGGCGTTTCAGAAATGGCTAGACACCTTCGCCTATAAGATCAGCCTGCATGGTTATATTTTTATTCTTGCAGGAATGATCGAGTTAGGAGTTGCCTTGTTATGCGTAGGATTTATTGCCCTTCGCGCCGCTTTGCTGAATCCGGCTCTTGTACTTAAGGATGAATAATAAAAATTTGCCACCGAAGCCTCTTTTACGTATCCTTCGATCTTTCTGCCCGCCTGATCTGCTCGAAGGGGTTGAAGGCGATCTGCTAGAGCAATTCGATTCCGAAGTTTCGGGTTTCGGTATAAAGAGAGCCCGTAGAAGGTTTCTGTTTAAAGTGTTATCATTCTTCCGTCCGGGGATTATTTTAAGAAACAAGTTTTCAAAACAACTTAACAACAACATCATGTTTGAAAGCTATTTAAAAATTGCAGCTAAAAGTTTATTGTCGCACCGTGTGTCAACCTTTATTAACATTTCCGGCTTATGCCTGGGAATAGCCTGTTCATTGGTAATCGCCTATCTCGTCAAATATGATTTAAGCTTTGATTCATTTCATACGCATGCCGACCGGATATATCGGGTGGTGCGGGTTAGCGAAATCGAAGGTTCGGAAGAATACCGAACCGGGACCAGTTTGCCTTTATACCCGGCCATGAAGTCCGAAATCGCCTCCCTAAAGGGAATTACGACTGTGAATTACTGGGGAGGCGCCCAGATCGATATTCTCAACAAAGATGGAAACAGCGTTAATAAGTTTCTTGAAAATGACGGGGGTGCATTTGTAGATTCTTCCTTCTTTAAAGTATTTGATTTTCACGGTACCCGTTTTCATTGGATTGAAGGAAATCCTGAAACGGCGCTGAGTCAGCCAAATTCCGTGGTCCTTTCAGCTTCCATTGCAAAAAAATATTTCGGCGATGATGAAGCCCTGGGAAGAGTATTAAAGATTGCCAACCGACTGGGCGTTACGGTAACAGGTGTTGTCAATGATCTGCCGCAAAACACAGATTTTCCTTTTAAAATTTTCATATCCTATTCAACCTTAACTTCTTTAATCCATAGCGGCCGAATGACGGATTGGGGTTCAGTGGATGATGACAATCAGATCTATATTATACTTCCTCCGCATGTCAGCAAAATTGAAATGGAAAAACAAATAGCTAAACTGCACTCCAGCCATGCCCCGGAAATTGCAAAATTCAGGCATTATTTATTACAACCCCTTCATGAAGTAAAGATGGACAGCCGGTTTGGAAATTTCACTGGCAGAACGATCAGTGAAAAGACGCTTTGGGCGTTAGGCCTTTCCGGACTATTTCTTTTACTCCTGGTATGTATAAACTTTATCAATCTTTCAATTGCGCGTTCAATGGCACGTTCCCGGGAAGTGGGCATCAGGAAGGTGATCGGGGGAAGCCGTTCCCAAATCATAGCCCAGTTCATGGCTGAAACTTTTATTATAACTCTCATCGCGGGAATTTTGGCGATCCTACTTGATGAAGCCATCAAACCGGAACTTCAGGTATTATTTAATTTCAATGTTACCGGATTATTCCTTCTGAATATTTTTGTGCTTAAAACTCTTGGTGTCATCATTCTTACAGTTACGTTGGTCGCAGGAATATACCCCGCCCTTATGCAATCCGGGTTTCCGCCGGTGACCATGCTGAAAAACACGCTTACAACAAAAGTTTCAAGCGGTCTGCAATTCAGTAATGTGCTTATTTTAGTTCAGTTCACCATTACCCTTATCCTGGTAACGGGGACCCTTATCATTTACAGGCAAATGAAATTTTTTAATCAGGTAGACCTGGGGTTTAATAAAGACGCCGTTGTAAATGTGCATATTCCCGAGCAGCAGGCTTCGTTATTAAGTACATTCCGGAACGAACTATTGTCCAATGCCCTGATCAGCAAGATCAGTTTCAGTTCCACCCTTCCCAGCGGCAATGATAGATCTCACCAGGCAACCGATATCCGCAGAAAAGATGCGGCTGATAATGATAATCAGGTTTTCGAATGCCAGTTCGTTGATCCGGAATATATTAACCTGTACCAGATGAAACTGGTGGCAGGCAGGAATTTTACTTCGGCAGACACCAGTGGATCTATAATCCTGAATCAGACTCTGGTAAAGAAATTAAATTATAAAGATCCTGAAGAAGCCATCGGATCGCTGGTAAAAATGGGAGAAGAAGTACTTACCGTGGTGGGAGTCGTAAAAGATTTTCATACAGGTTCACTCAAGGATGGCATGGAGAAAGTTGGGCTGGTCTATAACCCCCGGGCCTTTAATATTGCGAGTATCAAATTATCCGCTTCAGAAAACAGATTGAATGCCGGGCAGATCCATCAAACCATTGATTTCATAAAAAAGAACTGGGCTGTTGCATTTCCCGATAAAATATTCGATTACAGTTTCCTTGATAAAAATATTGAAGCCTTCTACAAACAGGATCTTCGTTTTTCGGAAATATCACAGATCCTTTCGGTGCTGTTTCTTTTAATTGGTTGTCTTGGGTTATATGGTTTGATATCCTTTATCATTAATAAAAAAATGAAGGAAATAGCCATCCGAAAGATCCTTGGGGCCTCTTTACCTAATGTTTTATTATTATTGACACGAAATTACCTCAAACTTGTACTATTCGCATTTATAGTAGCCGTTCCATTTTCCTATTATCTGATGAACAACTGGCTTCAGAAATACGCCTTCCGGATCGGCATGCAATGGTGGTTTTTCTTTATACCGCTGATCCTTATATTGTTTACTTCGATACTTACGGTAGGCGGGCATACGTTAAAGGCAGCACGCCGGAATCCTGCGGATATTATAAAATATGAATGATTTGGAAAAATTAATTCACTATTATGCATGGTTCCCAGGAGAAGACATAGAACTTTAAAATACAATTCCTCTGCGAAACCATGTTACTAAACTATGTACCTTCGAACAACAAAAGAAATCCTTTTTATTTCTTTTCCAGAAGCAATTTTAAATGATTCATATCTCTGCTGATATTATTTTTCATCATTGGTTGAAAGAAAATATCCAATAGTTTTTTCATCCCTTTTGTTTCAGCCGAGAAGGTCTGTTTGAAAATAGTTATATCTTCCGCGGATTTCAGCACTTTATAATTTACCTGCATGGGAATCGGTGCGTTCATGGATAACCAGGTCAGGCTGTCTTCAGGGTCATACTGGATCATTTCCATATTATAGATCACGAGTTTTCCGAGGAACTTCCCGATCCTCTGAACCTGGGTTCCTCTCCCGATGGGACGAACGGAAAGCATATGCGATTCCTGAACGCCGGTGATCCAGTAAGGCTCATTGCCTGGTTCGAAAACAAACTGTCGGACTTGTTCCACGGGCTTATTAATCTTTATTTCTTCTATAATTGTGAAGGACATTTTTAACTACTGCGACTTCCCTGCTGCCAGTTAGAAACAGGAACTCAACTTAATAACTTAATAACCTAATAACCTAATAACCTAATAACTGAATAACTGTTGCAAGTTGCAGGTCAGGTACAATTTACTTAATCTGAATACTACTTTCGGGGTCAATATAATACCGGGTAATTTTCTTATCGCAATAAAACAAACTGTCTGCAATACGGAAATCATCCGGGTCCAGGTTTTTCAATTCCATTTCCTTCCATTCCATGGTGGGATAAATGAATTCATAATGATCTTTGGAAGTCGTTACTTCTATGGGCATATGGAAGTCACGGTTATCTGCCTTCCAACGGTATCGCAATTCGGTTACATCGCCCTTTTGAGTAACAATAGCATTGAATTCAGGGATCGTTGGATACCTGAGGTACTGGTCGAAAAAGTAATTGAAATCGCTACCGGTTCTCCGGTTAATATAATTGAATATATCATCGCAGGTCACTGTCTGGTGGTAGAAAGTTTTCTGAATGCCCTTCAGGATTGAAAACCATAGTGAATCGTTGTTGATCACATCGCGCAGGGTGTTCAGCACGATCTGTCCTTTATCGTACATGTCGCCGGAACCTTCGTGGTTTACTCCATAAGGTCCGATGATAGGTTTGTCATTTCTTATATTTTGTCTTTTTCCGTTGATATACTTTAGCGCCTCGTCATGACCCCAGTTATATTCAACATACAGTGCTTCCGCATAAGCGGCGAAGCTTTCATGGATCCACATATCGGCGACATCCTTTGATGTTACGCTATTGCCCCACCATTCATGAGCGCTTTCATGAATGATAATGAAATCGAACTTCAGGCCGACAGCCGATGAGGCCCTCCCGACATATCCTTTCCAGTAATGATTCCCGTAAGCAACTGCCGATTGGTGTTCCATTCCATTATGCGGGGCATCGATCAGTTTGTAACCGTCTTGATAAAAGGGATATTTACCAAAATAATGTTCATAGCACTTCATCATGGTTTTGGCTTCCGTAAACTGCTTTTTGGCCTTTTCAAGGTTTTCGGGCAGCACATAATAATCCATGGTGAGCTTTTGCCCGTCTTCGCTGGTGTAAAGGTCGCTGAAGTGGGCAAACTTCCCGATGTTGACAGTCACATCATAATTATTGATCGGGGCGCTGATAAACCAGTTGTACGTGGTCCATCCTTTTTTTGAATCCGTTTTACTGCGAAGCCTGCCGTTGGAAACATCTTCCAATCCTTTGGGTATGGTTATGCTTATCAGCATACTGTCGACTTCATCTGACTGGTGATCTTTGTTTGGCCACCACAGGCTGGCTCCTGTTCCCTGGCAGGTTACCACCACCCAGGGATTTCCTTCCTTGTCTCTCGTCCAGGTAAATCCTCCGTCCCAGGGCGGTCTTTGGGCAACCTGCGGAATCCCGGAATAGTAAAAAATGATTTTATGATTCCCGCTTTTCAATTCTTCGGGCAGCGTAATAAAGACAGCCCCGAATTCTCTTGTATACTCGCATTTCTTACCATTCTCAAATTCAATTTTATCTACATTCATGTTCGGGAAAAGATCGACCTGCATTTTCCTGAACGGATTGACAACGTTAAAACAAATGGTATTAGATCCCTTGATTTCGTGAGTTGCCGTATCTATTTTAATGGCAAGGTGATAAAAAGTTACATCATAACAGGAACGAAGCGGTGATAATGTTCCACGCAATGAATCTGCACGGGTAAATGCCGGCCATGCATAATGAGAAGCTTCCTGGGCATACCCTTTAGTCAATAATATGGAGACCAACCATAGACTTATAAAAAACTTAATTTTCATAATGCCAAGATTTTGTCTTTTGAACAATAATGATTTCAATAAATTATCCGGCCTGTTCCGGGCTAGTGTTGAGCTTACTGTTTTTAATGCCATATCCGAAATAAATTACAAGCCCGACGACAAGCCACGAAAAGAAGCCCATCCAGTTGGTAATTCCGGTCTCCGACATTAAATACAGGCAACACAGGAAACCCAAAACCGGTATGAGGGAATATTGTTTCCTGAAACAAAGCCAGGTAGTATAAACAGCAACGATGATAAATATCCATATCGGTATCTTATGCCGGAAGGCCATCAGGCCGGATTCTTCTTTTTGGTTTTCCGGCAGGGGGAGCCCAACAATAAAGGAGGCGTACGTATCCTCGTCCATCTGGCTTAATATTGATTCCAGGTCCACCTGGGAGGCAGAATTTTTCAGGTGCTTTTCAATAATTTCCGAACGTACGGTTTCGATTTCCCCGGGTTTAAGGTTTTTAAGAAATTCCACCGGTTCATAAAGAATTGGCTGGTTGGTAACGAAATCAATTACTCCCTGGCGGTTATTTTCCCATAGTAATCCCATCGATATTATAAGGAGAGAAGGCATAATATACTTTGAATTCAAATAAGGTATCCGGAATTTACTGTTGCTGCTGTTCAAAGATCCATGGTCGGATTGCAGCCGGAGCACTCCTGCACACACCAGCACGAAGGCAAACAACGTACCTATACTACAAAGATCCGTTACGATTTTCAGGTTCATGAATAAGGCAGGGACAGCAACCACAAAGCCAGTGACGATCGTGGCGAAACCCGGCGTTTTATATTTCGGGTGTATCCTGGAAAATGCCGGAGGAAGCAGTCCGTCACGGCTCATGCTCATCCATATTCTCGGCTGCCCAAGCTGAAAAACAAGAAATACGCTGGCCATAGCGACGATGGCTGAAACAGCAACAATCCCGGAAATCCAGTTCAGCCCGATTTTATGAAAGACAAAGGAAAGCGGGTCACCCACGGCCAATTGGTTATATTTCACAAGGCCGGTAAGCACCAATGCTATGGCAACGTATAATATTGTACAGATAATGATTGAAAACATCATGCCCCGCGGAAGGTCCCGCTGGGGGTTTTTACATTCCTCGGCCGTGGTGGAGATCGCATCAAATCCGATATAGGCAAAAAATACCGCCGAGACTCCTTTCAATATTCCGGGGATTCCCTGCGGCATAAAGGGATGCCAGTTTGCCGTTTTTACGAAAAAAGCCCCGACAATGATCACGAAAATTACCACGGTGATTTTTATCGCTACCATGATATTACCTGCATTTTTCGATTCCTTTATACCCCGGTAAACCAGCCAGGTAATCAGGAAGATGATCAGCAGGGCAGGCAAGTCGGCCACAACATGAAAACTCCCGATTCTGGGTGCGCCAACCCACGCCTGGTAGGCAGCCTGCACTCCTTCATTGATATTGGCGAATGCCTTTCCGCTGTTCATGAGCGTAACCGCTTCATGATAACCATTGGAGGCAGTAAGATAATCCATGGTCATCCAATCGGGCAGGTGGATCCCGTTAGCCGACAACAGGCTCGTAAAATAATCCGACCATGAAATGGCAACCGTAATATTCCCGATGGCATATTCCATGATCAGGGCCCACCCAATCACCCATGCTACCAATTCGCCGAAGGCAACATAAGAATAGGTGTAAGCACTGCCGGATACGGGAACACGGGTTGCAAATTCTGCATAGGCAAAGGCGGCAAAACTGCTGGCTATGGCCGTAAAAATGAAAAGAAAAATAATGCCCGGTCCGCCATCTGCACTGGCCTTCCCTATTGTGCTGAATATCCCTGCCCCAACGATGGCAGCAATCCCGAACGCCGTAAGGTCCCTTACTCCAAGCTGACGTGAAAGTTGATGGTCTTGAGCATCCTGCAGTTCCTGATCTTCTAACTGCTTCATGACATCTCCGACCGATTTCCGCCGGAACAATTGCTTTAACTCCATCAATAAACCATTAAATCCTGATAAAAACTTTTATTTCGGGTTTAAACTCAAATAAAAGGATAAAACTTCAGATTATCGCAAAAAAATTAATAAAAGGTATTAAACCCCCAGGCAAGCCCTGATCCCAAATTTCCAATAACCGGGATTCCGTAAATATCCCCGTGTTCATGGTTATAATTTGAATATTGGAAATTGAATATTGAAAATTGAATATTGAATATTGGCTACTGTCGGTTATAATTGAGATATGGGTTTTAACTTAATAGGGCTTTATACAATTTTAAGATGCACCATATACATAATTTTCAAAAAATCGGATAGATAGGTTCCCATGCTGTTCCGGAATGAAAGATTCTTTCGCAAGTCCTTAAAAAATGAATATTTACGGATAATTTTTATATCCCGGTCCCACGTTTCAAGATCCTTTAAACGCTTAAGACCCCATTTGAGCAGGGAATCTTCACTCATTCCGGTGTTGGAAATAACCATCCGGTTGGCAGCCCGTATCCCCGCTGGCGAAGCGACATCAAAAAGAAATTCCGTCCCGTGATAATCTTCCGCCATCCTGATGAAAAAATCCTTTACCTCCTTTTCATCGAAGTAGTATAAAACACCGGCAGCAATAAATAAAACCGGAGTCCGAGAAGGTACCTGTTGCCTCCAGGTATAGTCAAGAATCGAACAGGGGATAAACTTCCTGTTCGGAGTCTCATTGAAGAATTTCTTCCTCAGGTCAATTACTTCAGGCAGATCGATGTCAAACCACTTTACTGATACTTTCCCGAGCCTTTCATAATTGGTATCCATGCCGCATCCGATATCAACAATCAAGCCTTCGGGAAATCGTTCGATAAATTCACGGATAACCTTATCAGTAATCAAGGCCCGGCCGATCCAGCTGAGTTGGGATAAATTGTGGGTATTGGAAGCAATTTTACTGAAATCGTAATCAATGGCGTTTATTATTTCAACCGCCTTATTGTCAATAAGCATGGGGTTTGACTTCTGTGATTCCACTGCCCTGCCCCACAAAGGCAATAATAAGGTTTCCTGAACATTTTTTAGTTCAATCAGAACTTTCCCCGACATAAGAATTTTATGAATGGAATGATAAAGGTAAACTGTAAAAGCGAACCTTGTTCCCGCCGGATTCGCACGGCTAAAAATACAATGCGGCGAAAATCGAAAATACTAACGGGCCTTTATTTTTGCTGCTTTTTGGCATCAAAGGGGAAGTCGTATCCTTGCGCCGAAAATGTACCTTTAATATCCTGATCACTCAATGTGCCCTTCATGGTTACATCATAACTCATATAGGTAAAATTAGCGGTTATATTGGTGCCGTCAATCTTCAGGTTTGTTAAATCCTGCGTACCCTGGTCACCTCCGATCGTACCTGTATAGGAATCTCCACTCCTGTTCAATGTGATATTGCCGTTCATATCCCCGTTGTCGGTTGAAATCGACCAGTTGTAGACTCCGGCATAATTTACACTGGCTACTTTATTGGTGGCACACCCCGTCCATAATAATAATATAGCAATAAAAAGCAGAGGGCTGATTCTGAATACTGTTTTCATGTTATTGTATTTTTATTTTAGTTCTGTTAAAAAATTTCAGGAAGCCAATTTATAAATTACTTTCAATTCTTTGAAGATTTTTATGGTTATTTGTGAAGAAAAATTAATATAAAAATGATTAACAGCAGAGAATTCAGGTTTGTAGCACATGAGATTGTAGACTGGATGGCCAATTACCTTCAGAATGTTGAACAATATGCCGTAAAGCCTGAGGTTCAACCGGGGGAAATACTGGCAAAGATCCCGGAGAGTCCTCCTATCGCCGGTGAGGAAATGGCAGATATCCTGAATGATTTTAAAAGAATTATTTTACCGGGTATGTCGCACTGGCAAAGCCCGAACTGGTTTGCTTATTTCCAGGCCAATTCAAGTTATCCTTCCCTGCTGGCGGAAATGCTGACGGCCACTATGGGCGCCCAATGCATGTCCTGGGAAACATCCCCTGCCGCTACGGAGCTCGAAGAACGGATGATGGAATGGCTGATAGAACTAACCGGGCTACCCGGCTCCTGGAAAGGGGTTATCCAGGATACCGCCTCCACCTCTACCCTTTGCGCCTTACTGACCGCGAGGGAAAAAGAATCAGGGTTTTCGATCAACCAGGCAGGGATAAGCAAAAACACATACCGGGTATATGCTTCAAAGGAAGCTCATTCTTCCGTTGACAAAGCAGTGAGAATCGCGGGCTTGGGAACTGATAATCTGGTAAAAATCAATTCCGACGAAAACCTGGCCATGATACCGGAACATCTGGAAGAAATGATCCTGGCCGACCGGCAAAAAGGCCTGGTTCCATTATTTGTAGTCGCAACATTGGGCACCACTGCCACGCTCGCAATCGATCCGCTGGAAGCCATCGCCGCCATATGCAAAAAATATAAAATCTGGCTGCATGTGGATGCCGCCTATGCCGGCTCTGCCCTGGTGATGCCGGAATTCAGGTGGATGATCCGGGGAATTGAATCCGCCGACAGCTTTGTCTTTAATCCCCATAAATGGATGTTTACCAATTTTGACTGCTCCGCCTATTTCGTGGCCGACAAAACAGCATTGACCCGGACATTTTCAATACTCCCTGAATATCTGAAAACCGGCGTTGACGGCCAGGTCAATAATTACAGGGACTGGGGTATACAGCTGGGAAGGCGATTCCGTTCCCTGAAACTCTGGTTCGTGCTGAGAAGCTACGGTATACAAGGGATTCAAAATACCTTCCGGAACCATATTCAATGGATTCAGAATATTACTGAAGAAATTAAAAAACAGGATGATTTTGAGGTAATGGTTTCTTCTGTATTGAATATGGTATGTTTCCGTTACCGCCCTTCAGGAATGGATGATAATGAAAAATTGAATAAATTGAATAAAGATTTGCTGGAAGACCTGAATAGATCGGGCAGGTTATTTATGACGCATACGGTAATCCACGGAAACTATGTAATGAGGTTTGTCGCAGGCCAGACTTATCTCCAGCAAAGACACGTGCTGGATGCATGGGATTTTATCAGGGAAACGGCAAGAAGTTTATAGCTGGATCCGGTCCATTGGAAAGGATGATTTTTTGTATATCAATAATTTAAATTTATGGGTAAGTCAATTTTTTATTTTGTTTTGTTCACGAGTCTGATCTTGTTTTATTCCAGTTGCAGTCAAAAACCCGTGAAACAACGACTCGTATCCTTTGACGCAGGATGGTTATTTCTCAGAGACTCGGTAAAGGGAGCCGAAAATCCGGATTACGATGATAAAGGCTGGCAACGGGTCGATCTTCCCCATGACTGGAGCGTGGAAGATCTGCCCAATCCATCCGACTCGGTAATCGGACCCTTTTCCAAAAACAGCCCGGGTAAAACGAGTACAGGTTATTTCATTGGCGGAACCGGCTGGTACCGGAAACATTTCAGCCTTACCCGGGAAGAAATGAATAAAATCATCTGGGTCAATTTCGACGGCGTTTATATGGATTGCGATGTATGGCTGAACGGCAAACACCTGGGAAAACATCCTTACGGATATACTCCCTTTAATTTCAGGTTGAACTCCTCCTTGAATCCGGCCGGAAAGGAAAATGTTCTGGCTGTGCGGGTACAAAACCTGGGTAAGAACAGCCGTTGGTATTCCGGTTCAGGAATTTACAGGCACGTAGAATTAATCGTAGCTGATTCAGTACACATAATCCCCTGGGGCCTGTATGTCACCACCTATCAACCTTCAGCCGATAATGCCACTGCATTAATTGTGAGCACGATTGAAAATTCAAGCCAAAAGGATGTCGAAATCAGTGTTCAGACCCGTATTTATGATACGAGCGGAAACCTGGCTGCTTCAGTGGAATCTTCCCAGAAAATTCCCTCCGGCCAGACCTTCCCTATAAATCAGACTATCGGGATCAAAAATCCAATGTTATGGTTTCCTGAAAGCCCGGATCTATATCGTGCCGAAGTAACAATTGTATCCGGTGATAAAATTATGGACATCGCCCGTACGACGTTTGGTATACGGACCATCGCGGTAGATGCAGAAAACGGCTTACGGATAAACGGGAAAAACTATCTTCTGAAAGGCGGATGCATGCATCATGATAACGGATTACTGGGTGCGGCTACCTTTGACAGGGCTGAGGAACGTCGTGTTGAATTATTAAAAGCCAATGGATTCAACGCCGTGCGAACCAGCCACAATCCTCCTTCTCGGCAATTCCTGGACGCCTGTGACCGACTTGGGATCATGGTAATCGATGAAGCTTTCGATATGTGGGAAAGGCCTAAGAATCCACAGGACTACGCCAGGTTTTTTGATGATTGGTGGAAAAAGGATATTACTTCCATGGTCCTCCGTGACCGGAATCATCCTTCGGTAATTTTCTGGAGCATTGGAAATGAAATCAATGAACGGGCCGATAGTTCCGGCCTGGCGATCGGTAAAATGCTGGCGGATGAAGTGAGGCATCTTGACCCTACGCGCCCGATAACTGAAGCGATCTGCGATTTCTGGGATCACCCGGGCCGAAACTGGAATACTACAGCGCCGGCTTTTGCACTGCTGGATGTAGGAGGCTACAATTACCAGTGGAGAAAATATGAATCCGATCATCAGCTTTTTCCTGAAAGAGTTATGATGGGAACGGAGTCAATTGCAATGGAAGCCTATCAAAATTGGGAAATGGTGGAAAAACATCCTTACGTGATTGGCGATTTTGTCTGGACGGCAATGGATTACATGGGTGAAACTGCCATCGGTCACAGCATACTGGATAATGAACATAATGATTTCAGCCTTCCCTGGCCATGGTTTGATTCCTATTGCGGTGATATCGACTTAATCGGGGATAAAAAGCCACAGTCTTATTACCGCGATGTGGTATGGGATAACAGTAAAATTGAAATGCTGGTACATACTCCTGTTCCTCCGGGCAGGAAAGAGGTTATCAGTTACTGGGGCTGGCCCGACGAATGGCCTTCCTGGAACTGGAAAGGTCACGAAGGTGATAGCCTTCAGGTGCGCGTGTTTACTAAATGTAAAAGGGTAAGACTTGAATTGAACGGGAAAATAATAGGGGTTCAGCCGGTATCCGACAGTGCGTTGCTGACTGCCGTATTTAAAGTACCCTATGAACCCGGCGTACTTAAGGCTGCTGGTCTGGAGGATGGCAAAGAGGTATGCCAGAAAACCCTGGTAACAACAGGGGAAGCCGCCGCTGTAAGGCTTCTTCCGGACCGTACCACGATCCATAACGACAGGAATGATCTTTCCTTTGTTAAGGTTGAAATTGCAGATCCAAACGGAAAGCTTGTACCGGATGCCTCAGTACCTGTAAAATTTTCCGTTACCGGCGCCGGCGAACTGGTGGCAGCAGGAAGTGGGTGTCCCGATGAAATGCACAGCTTTACCCGGCCTGAATGTAAAACATTTAAAGGTGTGGGTATGGTCATTATCCGTCCGACCGGTAAAAGCGGGACTGTAATTCTGAAGGCTGAAGCGGAAGGGTTGAAAGAAAGCGAGGTCAGTATTACTATTGAATAAGAAAGTCACCCGTTTCCGAAGTGGCTTTCAATTCATTAATCACGAAAACATAAAGAAATATTTCGTAAACTCAGGAAAGGAGGCCCTATAACTCACAGTCCCCGGTTGTTTAATTCGTCTCTTAGACACCCGTTGAGCCCAAAGGTTTAATCCGGCATTAAATTTTCAGAAGGTCGTTTAAAAGGCAGGTTTTAATAGATTACTAATCTTGATATCGTTAACCAAATAAATAACGATGTGATAGCCGTTCGTATTATATATTATTAATGTATTATAATCCCCACCCCCGTTAGCGCAAGTGTTAGGCGCGGGCCGTGGGCAGGATCACCCTAGCGCAAGTGTTAGGCGCCGGCCGTGGGCAGGATCACTTGCGCCTTATAATATTAATTCATTTAAATATCCCCCAACTGAGGCCGGATAATTATCTCCTCCACCACCGATGAATCGGATATGGACCATGCATTATATATTGCGTCAGCCACATCCTCCGGTTTCATAAATCTTTCCGGCGGCAATTCCGTTCCCTTCCAGCTATCCGTTAAGGTCGCGCCGGGAAGCACTGCCGTTACCCGGATATTTTTTTTCTTCATTTCTTCCCGCAACACAAGCGTCATACCATATAATGCAAATTTGGATATGGAATAGGCCCCCCCGTTGGTATAGGCAGTTTTACTGGCTGTTGAACACATATTGAAAATATGCCCTTTCCTTTCGGCGATCATAGCATCAATAATACCACGAATGATATGATAAGGGCTGAATAAATTTAGCTGCATCAGTTCTTCAAGATTTCCTTCCGGCTCGTTATGAACCTGTCCGGGTAAAAATATTCCCGCATTGTTAACCAATACACTTACAGGCCTGTTAAAGGAACGGATAAAGGAAATGAATTCTTCCGCGCCTTCTTTCACGGACAGGTCAACCGGCAGGTAATTAACTTTAGCCTGGGGGTAATCCTGTTTAATACTTACTTCCATTTCTTTTAACCCGTCCTTTGAACGGGCGCAGGTAATGACTTCGAATCCGGAAGACACAAATTTCCTGATAACAGCAAGACCGATTCCTTTGGTTCCGCCGGTAAGTACCAACAAGTCGCTCATAATAATGTTGCTTAATTCCCGATTATATAACAAATATGTATTTATAACAATATTATTGCTTATTTAGATGCCACATCATTAATTTTAAGCCTCGCTAATCCAAAGGGATGAAACATATTGGGCGTTACTTCATATTTCTGGGCAGCCTGGTAATAAAACGGGAATCGTTTATGACCTATGTCCGGCTTACTGCCGATGAATGCATCAAGGTAGGCATCGATTCCATTTTCATTGTTGTTGTCATTTCATCCTTTATTGGAGCAGTGACAGCGGTTCAAACGGCCTATAATCTTGTTTCGCCGCTTATTCCGACCTATGTAATCAGCGTAATCACAAGGGACAGCATCCTGCTGGAACTGGCTCCTACCATCACCGCGGTAATTTTTGCCGGAAAGGTCGGTTCCAATATGGCGGGCGAACTGGGAACCATGCGAATAACGGAACAGATTGATGCCATTGACGTCATGGGAATTAATTCCGCTTCCTTCCTGGCTTTACCGAAAATCCTGGCTTGCCTGCTGATGTACCCGCTGCTGGTTATCCTGGCCGGCTACCTGGGAATGCTGGGTGGTTATTTAGCAGCAACCTTAACAGGTTCAATGACTCCCGACCAGTACATTTACGGACTCAGGTCCCAGTTCATTCCCTTTAATGTAACTTTCGCCCTGATCAAATCTTACGTCTTTGCCTTCCTCATCTCCTCCATATCTTCCTTTACAGGCTATTATACCCGTGGAGGTGCCCTGGAAGTTGGCAAGGCCAGTACTACGGCTGTCACCACCAGTTGTATTGCAATCTTGTGCGCCGATTACCTTTTAGCCCAACTCCTTTTGTAATAACATGATAGAAATAAAAAATGTAAGCAAGTCATTTGAAGGCAAGATCGTAATTGAGGGTATCAACGGTCTATTCAAGCAGGGTATTCCCAACCTGATCATCGGATCGAGCGGTACAGGGAAAACCGTTTTATTAAAGTGCATTGTCGGCTTAATGGATCCTGACGAGGGCGATGTCATTTACGACGGACGGAATTTTATTC
>CAYNCU010000071.1:0-18120 GCA_964395765.1 uncultured Roseivirgaceae bacterium
CGCGGCATGCCGACGGTCATCAACAACGTTGAAACGCTATGTTCCATCGCGAGGATTATCCTGAATGGAAGGGCCTGGTTTCGTGCCATAGGCACCAAAGACTCTACAGGAACCAAGATTCTTAGTGTATCCGGCGATTGCCGTTTCCCGGGAGTTTATGAAGTGGAATGGGGATTTTCCGTTAACGATATCCTGGAAATGGTAGGTGCCGAAAACATCCAGGCTGTCCAGGTGGGAGGCCCATCCGGTTCCTGTATCGGCCCCGATGAGTTCGGCCGAAGCCTGGGCTATGAAGACCTCGCCACCGGGGGATCGCTGATCATTATCGGAAAATACCGCGACTTGCTGAAAGACGTGGTATTGAATTTCATGGATTTTTTCATTGACGAATCCTGCGGCTCCTGTGCTCCCTGTCGCATACTTACCGTTGTGTTCCGTGACAAGCTCAGGAAGATCCTTTCCGGAAAAGGGGTAAAACAGGACATTGATGACATTAAGAGCTGGGCGCCCCTGGCAAAGCTGAACCGATGCGGCCTGGGACAAGTTGCTCTGAACCCCATTGTATCTACCCTGAAAAACTTTCCGGAACTCTATGAGGCAAGGCTCCAGAAAAATAAATCTTTCGACGAAGGCTTTGACCTGAACAGCGCCGTAAAGGAATCCATTGCCATTACCGGAAGAAATGCTTTTTAAATAATCAAAATATGACTGACTCAATTAAAATAACAATAGACGGTGTTCAATGCATAGCCCAGCGGGGGCAAACCATACTGGAAGCTGCGAAGGCCAATAATATTTATATCCCGTCGCTATGTAATTACCCGGGCCTGAAGCCCAGGGGCGGATGCCGGATATGTAATGTTAAAATAGCGGGAAGAATGCTTACCTCCTGCACAACGCCTGTCGCTCCCGAAATGATGATCGAGAGCAATACTTCCGAGATTAATGAATTAAGGAAAATGATCGTGGAACTGCTTTTTGTTGAAGGCAATCATTTCTGCCCGTTCTGTGAAAAAAGCGGTAATTGTGAATTGCAGGCGTTGGCTTACCGGTTCCAAATCGCGGTACCGAGGTTTCCTTACCGTTTCCCGAAGAAAGAAATTATTGCATCCGATTCAAAACTGATCAAGGAGCAGAACCGGTGTATTCAGTGCAAACGCTGTATACGGGCTATCAAGGATAAGAAAGGAAGAAATCTTTTCGCCCTGAAGCGGAGAGGTTTCAAAGGAGAGGTGGTCATGGATGCCAAACTGATAGCCGGCATTTCCGATGAACTGGCCCAGAAGGCCATGGATATCTGCCCGGTGGGTTCAATTATCCGTAAGGAAAGGGGGTATAAAGATCCGATCGGTCAGAGGAAGTTCGACAATAACCCCATCGGGTATGAAGTTGAAATGAATAAAACAACCCTTTAATATTTTTAATATGAGTAAGCCAATTATAGCAACGATTTCACTGGCAGGGTGCTTCGGTTGTCATATGTCGTTACTGGATATCGATGAAAGGATCCTGGATCTGATTGAACTGGTGGAATTCAACAAGTCCCCTATTAATGACATCAAGAAATTCACGAAAAAATGTGATATCGGGTTTATCGAAGGCGGTGTATGTAACAGTGAAAATGTGCATGTGCTGAGGGAGTTCAGGGAGAATTGCAAAATACTGATCTCGGTCGGGGAATGTGCCATCATGGGTGGGCTTCCGGCCATGCGGAACGGCATCCCCGTAAAGGAGTGCCTGGAGGAAGCCTATCTTTACGGGCCCTCGGTTCAACCGAATGAAAATAATGTCATACCCAATGACGAAGAACTTCCGCTTATCCTCGATAAGGTATATCCCTGTCACGAAGTGGTCAGGATCGATTATTTCCTTCCCGGTTGTCCGCCCAGGGCCGACCTGATCTTTAATGCGCTGTCGGCACTTATCACCGGGCAAACTGCCAATATTCCTTATGAAGTTTTTAAATATGATTAATTATTTGTGATCCTATGGGACAGAAAATAACAATAGAACCGGTAACACGTGTTGAAGGACATGGGAAGGTTACCATCCATCTTGATGAAAGAAACAATGTAGTGCAGAGTCGTCTTCATATTGTGGAGTTCAGGGGATTTGAACGATTTATCCAGGGGCGACCCTATTGGGAAGTACCGGTGCTGGTTCAGCGGTTGTGCGGGATCTGCCCGGTAAGTCATCACCTGGCAGCCGCCAAAGCTATGGATATAATCGTCGGGGTTTCCCCGCAGGACCTGTCTCCTTCTGCTGAGAAAATAAGAAGGCTGATGCATTACGGCCAGTTCTTCCAGTCGCATTCACTTCACTTTTTCCACCTTGCCTCTCCGGATCTGCTGTTCGGGATTGACGCTGAAGTTTCCAAAAGAAATGTGATCGGTGTGGCGAAAGAATTCAAAGATCTCGCCGTGCAGGGCGTTATGATGCGGAAATTCGGGCAGGAGATCATTGAAGTAACGGCAGGGAAAAAGATCCACGGAACAGGCGCCATCCCGGGTGGGGTAAACAAGCACCTTACCCTGGATGATAAAATGAGGTTCCTCATCGGCAAGGATCCCATGAACGTGGATTACATGATCGAATGGGCGCAGGCGGCCGTGAACCTGTTTAAAAACTATCACAGGGACAACAAGGAATTCATCGATAATTTTGCCGCTTTTCCTTCCAGCCACCTGAGCCTGGTAAGAAAAGACGGCGCCCTGGATATTTATCACGGTGTGTTGCGCGCCGTCGATTCGGAAGGAAAGAAGATCCTCCACGATGTCGATTACCAGGATTACCTGGATTACATTGCTGAAGAAGTGAGGCCATGGACTTATATGAAATTTCCTTACCTGCGTTCGTTAGGACAGAAAAACGGCTGGTACCGTGTCGGTCCGCTGGCCCGGTTGAATACCTGCGATTTCATTCCCAGCCCCCTGGCACAAAAAGAATTTGAAGAATTCAAAGCCTATACCAAGGGGAAGCCGAACAATATGTCCATGCATACCCATTGGGCCCGGCTTATCGAGATCCTTCATGCTGCAGAAATGATAAAGGAATTACTCAACGACCCGGATATCCTTGGAGAAGATCTGGTAAGGAAAGGGGCAAAACAGATTGAAGGTGTCGGCTTATTGGAAGCTCCAAGGGGAACGCTCTTTCATCATTATAAGATCAATAATGACGACCAGGTGGAAATGGCAAACCTGATCGTATCCACCACTAATAATAACGAGCCCATGAACCGGGCAGTGGAGGAAGCGGCGAAGCGGGTAATGAATGGGCAGGATAAAATAACGGAAGGCATGCTCAATGCCGTAGAAACTGCGATCCGGGCGTATGATCCCTGCCTGAGCTGTGCGACCCATGCCTTGGGACAAATGCCGCTGGAAATATCGTTGTTCAATTCAAAAAATGAATTAATTGATCACATGACGACATAAAATCAAAAAAAACCTCCCGCAGACCCCGCAGATTTCCGCTGATCCATTTTCTGCGAAATCTGCGGGTACTAAAAATACTTTTTAAACTTAACTCTCATGGAAAACAAATTAAAAATATTAATCTTCGGATACGGCAACCCCGGTCGAAAGGATGACGGCCTGGGCCCGATGCTTTCCGAAAAGATCGGGGAATGGCTTGTGGAAAACAATATAACCGGAATCGATGTGGACTCCAATTACCAGTTGAATATAGAAGACGCCTATTCGATAAAAGATTACGATCTTGTATTTTTTGCCGATGCTTCCCGCGAAGATATTGATCATTTTATGATCGATCAGGTAACGCCTTCAGAAAAAGCCGGTTTTAATACTCATACAGTTTCGCCCGGCTTTGTTCTCGATCTTTGTAACAAATTATATAATAAAAACCCGCAGGTTTTTCTTTTGCATATCAGAGGTTACGATTTTTCAATGGAAGAAAGCCTGAGTGATGAAGCCCGGGAAAACCTTGAAAAGGTGTTCAATCACCTTACTGAACTATTATCGAAACCTGATTTAATCAGAAAACAGGATATGAGGATTTCCATCTGAATCCAGCTTCCTATATTTAATTATTTCACGGAGGAATCCGGAGCCATTTTTTTTTAACTGTATACAACCTGTAAATTATTTTCACATGAAATACATTATTTCCTCCCTGCTATTTTTATCGGTATTTGCATGTCAGCCGGATAAAGACTTCCTGGCGATCCATCAAAAAACCGATTCTATAATCGGATCCGGTGAAACACATCTGTATCGGGTAAAACTCGACAAGGATCAGTATTGTGCCCTCGTTGTACAACAAGAAGGTATCGATATCGGGATCAGGTTAATTGGTCCTGAAGGGGACACACTGAATAATTTTGACAGTCCTAACGGCAAATGGGGGCCTGAAAACATTAGCTTTTTTAACGGCGCAACAGGAATCTATACTTTGCAGGTTCAACCGCTTATACCGGGTTCGGAAAAAGGAAGATATTCTATAGAATTAATCAGCATGGAGGAAAAAGGCCGTACCCTGGAAAAGCAGGTCGATCAATTATTTACCTTCTGGGACAAGAAAGGGAGCCCCGGTGCCGCTGTGGCCATCGCACACGAGGACAAAATTCTTTACAGTAAGGGTTACGGTTACGCCGATCTTGAATATGATATTCCCAACAATCCGCAAACAATTTTCCATATTGCTTCCCTATCAAAACAGTTCACTGCTTTTTCCATCGCATTATTGGCGGGGCAGGGAAAAATTTCATTAAACGATGACATCAGGAAGTATCTTCCGGAATTACACAACTTCGGCGATACGATCCGCATTCGTCATTTACTGCACCATACCAGTGGCTTACGGGACCAATGGAATCTGCTGGCGCTGGCCGGGTGGCGCCTGGATGATGTGATCACGCGGGAACAGATCCTGCGGATGATGAGCCGTCAAACGGAACTGAATTTCAGTCCCGGGGAACGGATGCTCTACTGCAACACGGGCTTCACCCTGCTGGCCGAGATCGTGAGCCGGGTAAGCGGTCAGTCGTTTGCCGCCTGGACAAAAGACAATATTTTTGATCCCCTTGGCATGAAGAATACCTTGTTTTATGATGATCATGAAAAAATTGTTCCCGGCCGGGCCTATTCTTATAACGATGATAAAAACGGGTTTAAAAAAAGTGTGTTGAGCTACGCGAATGTCGGGGCAACCAGTCTTTTCACAACAGTGGAGGATATTATGAAATGGGCTGATAATTTCAGGACCATGAAAGTCGGCAGCCCGGATGTGATGGCCATGATGAATGAAAAAGGGATTCTAAATAATGGCGACACCTTATCCTATGCACTGGGACAATTTGAAGACCGATATAAAGGGCTGAAGGCTATTCATCATGGTGGCGCTGACGCCGGTTACAGAACCTACCTGATTCGCTTTCCCGATCAGGCTTATTCCATCGCCGTTTTCAGCAATGACGGATCCTTTGACCCTGGTAAAATTGCCTATACTATTGCCGATATTTATTTAAAGGATTATTTCACTCCTGAAAAGAAGGAAGATAAGAAACAGGACGCGGCAAAAACTGAAAATACAACCCCGGTCAATGTTACAGCATCTCTATTAAACGAATACACGGGAAGATATAGTTTAATGCCGGGCATGGTGGTGGAGATCAGTTTAAATAACGGAATTCTGATGGCGCAGGCTACCGGTCAGCCACAAGTCAGGATGGTTGCCCGGAGCGATACCTCATTCTATATTGTGGAGGGTGACGCAACCCTTATTTTTAAACGGAACCACGATCAAAAAGTCGATCGCTTTACCCTATTACAGGGTGGGGCGGAAATCAATGCTCCGAGGTTACCGGATTTCGATATTCAGAAAGTAAATCTTGTCGAATATGAAGGATCCTTTTACAGCCCGGAATTGCAAACGAGCTATACTTTCAAAGTAAAGAACGATACCCTCATCGCGGAACATCAACGACACGATCCTATCAAATTATTCCCCATAAAGGAAGACTCTTTTGCCGGGGATCAGTGGTTTTTCGGGAATCTCGATTTCGTGCGGAATTCAAAGAAAGAAATCACAGGCTGCCTTGTATCCAGCGGAAGGGTGCTGAATATAAAATTTAAAAAGACGGATTGCCTGGAATAGATATTTCCGAAAATTCTTACTATAATAAATGCATAGATTGCTCATTCTATTGAGCAAAATCGCTCAATGGAATGAGCAAAATTTTTAATATCTATCAATGCCTTCAAAAACAGGAACTTCTTAACAGAATGAATATATCGTTGAACCCCATTCACCATTACAGGGAAATCTCCGGGTATTACTATTAATTTTAAGGATGGCCATAATTATTTTTTCTCTGTGTAACACTGTGCCACCTCCATGGTCCTCTGTGCAATAAATATCACAACGAAAACCAGTACGAAAACTTAACCAAGAATATACTGTCGGGGAAGCGGTTCCACAACTGGCCCATGGAATCTCCCAGGCCGGTATTGACCGGGTTGACATTACCGGTCACGTCGCTTGACCAGACTAAATAAAGTAATGACCCCGGCCGGTATTCCCACTTGGCCACGAAATTCGACCGGAACTGGTGAAAATTGAAATCAGGATCGCTGATCGTATAGTCCAGGGTGTTATCGATATTTTCATCCAGCCATAATTGATCTCCGGTACGCACGGGATCATTATACAAGGAAAACCGGTTGTAATATTCGCGGGATTCAGGATTAGTGATATATTTAAAATCCTTATAATATCCTCTGGATACGAATGGGCTTCCATAATACTGAATTGAAAATACAGGTGTAATGCTGTAATCGATCCTGAAGGTGAGCCCGATGGTTTTCTGGTCAATCGTCCCGAGAATATATCTTGTTCCCTGGGTCGCATTTAGAGTAGTTACATACTGAAGTTCATTATGATTATGGGCATAGTTGGCCGTAACACCGATGAGTAGTGTATTGACCGGCCTGAAGTTAATTCCAGGGCTGAGGGAATAATTCCGGAGGGAATTATGACCGTTATGATTAAATTCATAATCGAGCTGGGCGGAAATATTTTTTGAATGGTCGGTCCCCAGTTCCCCGAAGGAATAAACCGTGTAGGGGACTTTCATATCATAACCACCGCGTAAAATGCGTGTATCAATTGATTGGGTGTGGTAAATCAGGTTGAATAAAAGACTCCACCGGTTGCTGAATTGTGAAGTATAGATCAAATGGGAACCGGACCCAAGGTATGCGCCGCCGAAGTTCCAGTCATTGAATTGTTGCAGGTCGACACGGTAGGCGCGAAAGATGGACACAGGATGGTTAACGATGAAAGCAACATTATTTTGTTGTTCGATCAAATCCGCGGATTGCATATATCCCAAATCGTTCAATTCCGTTCCGGGCGAAATCCACTTTACCTGTGTTGAATACTGCCAGTTGCCGGTGGCCTTCCCGATTTTGAATATTCCACCGTAACCGTTCAGTGCCGTGAGGGTAGTATCCAGCCCGAGGTAGCTCGCCCCCGGGCGCTGGTAGTATCTTGCTGAAGATTCCTGCAGCAAAGTAATGGCATGAGTACTTCCGGTTATATGGCTTCCGATCAGTCGGGTATCGATATAGTATTTTTTATTATGCCACTGGTGCAGGAAATCGAGCCCGCCTGTATAGGCATCGTCGGTTAAAAAGTTGAGGCTTACATCATGAATGAAGCGGTTCGTAGAAGTAAAAATTCCGCCGATAACCGTATTGCCTTCATGATAATCTTTCTGAATGCGGGCAACAGTATAACTTGTCAGGGGTTCTACCGTCCTTCGGCTTTCAATATTGTTTTCATCCGTAATTTTTGCCTTTTCATCGGCGGTAATACTTTGAAGGACACCGACCGATAAGCCGTCGGACGTTTTGCCGCTGATCTTTATCGCGCTCAGTATGGCGGTCTTATCCGGGGCCTTAACGTAATATCCATTCAGGGTATCCAGCGGCAACGACGGCGCATGCCCGATCCGCCGCGAATAAAAAAGATTTATATCATCAAAATCATATTGGAAAATAGTCTCGCCTTCCAGGAAGAACGGTCGTTTCTCCTGGTAAAAAGTTTCAAAGGCGCTAAGGTTTAAAACCGAAGGATCGGATTCCACCTGCCCGAAGTCGGGGTTTACTGTCAGGTCGACTGTAAAATTACTGGTGAGCCCGATCTTGGCATCAAGTCCCACACGTCCATTCCATGATCTTCCTTTATCGGCATAAGGATTGGCGGGATCTTTCCTGAAGGTAGAAAGCTTCGCCAAACCATAGGGCATGACTTCAAGGCGCTGGGATTTTTTCAATCCCTTGATTCCATGTAATTCCCCGAACTGGTAAATGATGCCCGGGCCGGTTTTGGAAAGGGGCTCCCAGTCACTTTCTTCCTGTAGCCGGTCAAGCCAGCGCCAGCAATGCATCCCCCAAACCTGAACATCTTCTTTGCTGAATCGTAACTGGCTTAACGGGATTTCCATTTCCGCCGTCCAGGCACTGTCTTCCAATCCTGTTTTACCATACCACACCGGGTTCCAGCTAGTGTCCCAGTTTTCCGGGTTATATAAAATCAAGTCTATTTTCTGGCCCCAGGCGGTCAGGTCGAATTCAAAACCGGTGCGGTGGTCATGATAGCTGTCAAAATTGATACCGACAACATCTCCCGAGCCAAAATCATCCCGCAATCCGGCGTAGCGATGAATCTTATCAGGTTCGGTGTCAAAGGCCCTTATGGCTACATAAATATTTTTGTCATCATACAATATCTTCAGCTCGGTTTTTTGAGGTGGTTTTGCCCCTTCATTGGGAGTGTATTCCGTAAAATTGCCGGCCCATACACCGGTCTTCCAGCATTCATCATCAAGCTTGCCGTCAATGACGGGCCTCGGAGTGGTTAATCTTTGCGTGGTATAAACACGGGGATGCTTTACACTGTTTCCATGAGCAGTATCCGCCGGAAAATTTCTAAATGTATGTTTCCCGGGAAATGAATCGGCATGATCACTTAATGCCAGTAAAAGAAACAGGGTAACCGTTGAAAAAATAATTCGCAACAAGTTCATGGATCAGGGTAATCTTTTTCATTAAAAATAGGTACCCAAAAATAGGCAAGAATCTCTAACCAAATACATGATTTTATAAAATTCAAAGGATTTTTATCCCTGCGGAAGAAAATGGATGTGGCCGGAAGAAGGTATTACAATAAAAACAGAAAGCCGGAAATGCCGGTCACCATGATTAGTGAAGCCATGAAAAGCAATCCGGGAATAAAGCCGGATATCCAACCGGTTAATGATAGCAACAAAACCGTCTCATTCAATATAAATCCCAATAACAGGTTTATCGAGGATATCCTGATTGGAATGATAGCCGGCTTGTTCAACTTGCCCTTCAGGTAAAAGAACAACAGTCCGAAAGATACGAAACCGATTAATACAAGGTGAAGGTAGGCAATAATCAGGTTACGATTTGATTGTATAAAGTCCGTTAACTGAGGCAGGGCGGAGATCAACTGCAAAAACATTTTTAAAATGAGTGCTGTAACCGACAATTGAATGAACAATGATCCATTAAAATTATCATTCCCTTCCCGTTTCCGCTTGTCTCCCAGGTAAGCCATCAACAGGTGAATTATAACATACAACTGTAAAGCAGCGCCTGCTCCGCCCGCCAGGTTTAACCACCGGGAATTGTCATGACCGGTAACCGACAGCGGGAAAGTAAGAAAAACCGCAACCGTCAGCAACAGCCACGACCGGCGTAACTTGTCCCTGTGTTTTTCTTCCCAGGCGCTGTAAACGACAAGGAAAAGACCGAGCAGGGCCATAAAGAACCAACCGTTATACTGGAAATGAAGATAAAAATATACGGCATAATTATACCACTCTGTATTTTTAAGACCCATTACGGATATCGGGCCCAGGGCAAGCGGGCCCATGGAAGAAATTACCATAAAGACAAAAGCAGTCCGGATGAATACCCAGCCGGTGTTATGATCCCCTTTACTGTTTTGAAATACGTACCATAGAATTATGAAACCCGAGACCATGGTAAGACTCAACAGGATGATAGACATTACTCCGTAACCCTCCCACGGGAAACTGATGAACATAGCCAATACACATAACTGGAAAACAATAATAGAAAATAAAAGCAGGTTTTTTATCCGGGCCTCCAGCCTTTCCAGGACCAGGTAAAACAGCGCCAGGGTTACCCACCCAAGGAACATTACGTGCGAGTGAACCTGCAGCCAGTTTAAAAAATTAAACCCCCCGAAAGGTCGCATAATATAATATCTCAGGAGGGTACCGAGAATAGCAGCTATTAGAAAATTAAATAATGGAAGTTTTCGGATTATGGGATAGAAATTTTTCTTACTCAACATTTTCATTTCATATTGCCTGCTTATGCGGTGAATTTTTCATCAGCAGGAAAAGATGGATGAAAAATCCCAGGAGGGCGATTACATTCAACAGGCCCGATAATTCACGAAGTTTAAATAAAACATCAAAATCCGCGAAAAGCCTGATGACCAGTGAAAATTGAAGGAGCAGGCACCATAAATACAGTGACACATGGAATGCCCTTTTAGGAATTCCGGCAATACCCGGGTAAATCACCGGACCGTGGGCGAATATCATTGAAAAGGTAAATCCCAGGAAAAAAGCATGGATGGTTGCATCATACATATATACCGATGAGGGTTTGAAAAAAAGCAATAAGCCGGTGACCAGTAACCATACAAAGCCTGCCAGAAGATTGAAAGCGATATACCGGTGTAGTCCCGGCATTCTCAGGGATTTAACGGCAACATCGTAACGAATCAGCCATAATGCCATAAGCATCATTGAAAAACCGGTGAGCAGATGACCGCTTCCATGGAAATTAAAAACCAGGCCGATGAAAAACAAACTTATACAGATCAGAAGAACGGAAGAGGCGGATTTACTTACCGGAAGAAATTTTGTTAATTCCATCCTTTCCCCGGTGACGAGCAGAAGTAGGAATGCAAACCAGAAGGAAACGGAGGCCGGATAAAAGTGGGAATTCATCAGCATCAGGTAACCGGCCAGTAAAGATAGGGTTCCAATCAGCATGATCAGCGTGTACAATTCCCTGTACATGCTATACAGATAAATGAAAATTCCCGCCAGGGCGATACCCCCGATAAATAATAACTGCAAGCCTGCAATAAATTTTCCCGTAAGGAAAAATATAACCGAGACTGAATTGATAAGTGGAAAAATATATAAAAATGTTTTCCTGAAATTCACAATTCGTTCAAGCAATATAACCGAACATAAAAAGCTGCCTACCATAATGGCACCATGCTGTGCCACCGCATTATTCCCAGGGAACATCCATCCCATTCTGATGAGACCGTTATAAGTCCCCAGCACCAGGGAGATCAACACGAACGGTAAGATGAAGAAAACTTTTCTATTCATGGTAGCCCCTCTATTTCCAAAAATTCATCCCCACTATGTCCTTTCTGTAAAAAAATCAGTATTGGCCTTGCATTTTTTCCGGTAAAACATTTCCGGTATTTTTGCATTCTCAGAACCAAATTACCGGAAGCAAGTTAAAAAAATAAATCAATCATCAGGATAATATGAAGGTGGCAAATATTTTTTTGATTTTACTCAGGATATTGTCTTTATCCTCTTTTCTCTTCATTCCTGTTTTTATTTTTGCCCAGGAAAGCAATTTAAAGGCCCTTGAGGACTGGCAACTTGCAAAAAATTCAGATGGGGTAAAGGTGTATGTAAGGAGAATTGAGGCGGAGCCCGGCCGGGTTGAGAGACAACTGAAGGCTGAAATGACCATGAATGCTTCCCTTTCTGCTGCAGTGGCCACTTTAAGGGATGATAAGGAACTGACTCACTGGATTAACCGGGCCGTGGAAAGCTTTAATTTCAATATCAAGGATAACCATTTCTGGAATAATTATATTCAATTTCAGATTCCATGGCCCCTTAATAACCAGGATGTAATCACAAAAAATTACCTTTCCCAGGATTCCTTAACCCGAATAGTGACGCTGACCATATATGCCGACAATGATAAATTGCCCGTGCGTGACCATGTCGACAGGATTCCCAGCTTTGAAGGTTCATGGACCATAAAACCCGTCGGGAATGGGAAAATATCGCTGGCCTATACCATTTATGCCGGGCAAAAACCCTGGCTTCCATGGTGGGTCATCAGTGCCTTTGTAGAATACGGTGTTTGGAAAACGCTGATCGATATGAGAACCGTGATCCGGGATAAGTATACCAGGGGAGTGACCCTGGATTACATTCGTCCCGGGGAAGATCACTGAATTTTACTATTTTATCCTGCTTCTCAATTCCTCGATTTTATCATACATATTTTTAAAAAATCTGGCTCTTTCTTTTTCCGACGATGAACTGATCAGGGTACTGTTTTTTATAATGTTATTCAACGATGTGTAAGTATCCCTGCAAAAATCACCATCCGTGGTGGAAATAATATTCATGACATTGTGAGCGAGATGGACCATGCCAAAATCACCCATGTTGAAATAAACCGTGTTATCCATGATGATCACCTCATTAAAATACAATTTGAAATTATTACGTTCCCTGTCGGGCTCACTGTTCAAATCGAATTTGCCCCCGACTTCAGCCTGTTTTTGTACATGATGGATTACCGTTTTATATTCATCCAGCAAATCAAATACATCCGATTTATCCCGGAACCTTCCTGAGTTGTAATAATATTCGATCTGTCGAAGCGTTATCGTAATCGCCTCCTCACTCCAGATCTCTGTACTGGGAATGGACAGGTAATTACGCCAGACATTTCCCGCCATTTTGAGAGTATCATCGTCAATGATTCCAGGGTCGAACAGAAGGTCTTCCATTCCCGGAAAATTATTGATATTTCGCATCCAGAAAAACAATTTGAAAGCCGCCAGTTTCGGCATTATAAAAAAATAAAATAAAGGAATATCCTTGGCGCCGTAGATGATCTCCTTGAGATCATAAACACTCAGCATTTTCATATTCTGGGTGATGGAATCAAACCAGGCTTTATAATCAAACTTCTCCGGGTTGATCGCCCGGTAACTGAAGATCACCGAATCGGAGGTACTGGTAAATAAGGCATCCATGGATATGCCGAATTTAGTACACAGTTTTTTCAACTCCTCAAGGGAAAGGCTGGTTTCACCCCGGATACGCCGGTAAGCACTATCCGTACTTATGTTGAGTTCATCGGCAACGATGTCAACAAGGACAAGATTGGGTGTGATCTTTCCTTTAATTTCATTGAAGAATTTTACCTGGATATTAAACTGGTCGTCCATTGGTTGATAGGTTTATTGAATTGGTTCAAACAGGGTTAAATGTAATTTTTCGGATTTTGGGGATTTTTCATAAATCGATAATAATTAAATAAAATTTCGCAAAAAGTGCAATTATTAGGACAATTAGATGAGTAAAAAAATCAAAAACGCCCCCTGGTTATATACATCGATATGAATATAAGATTCATAATATTAAATATTCTTGCTACTCTCATTCAATTTACTTATTATATTACTTATGGCTTTGACAAATGAAGCTATCCGTATTCATAAGTATATTTCTGCTTTTTATAATTGTCTCTTCAAATTCTTTTAGTCAGGAGGATACGCTACAATACAGCCATAAAGAATGGATACTTAAAAAATCAAAAGATAATATAAGTTCTTATGTCCGGTGGATCACTTTGAATTCCGGGATTTCGGTCAGACAACGTAAGGTAGAAATGGTTATTCGGTCTACCTTATCTTCAGTTGTAGCCACCATAAAGGATGATGCCGCGACAAGACAATGGCTGAGCCGAACGATGCAATGTTATAATTTCAATAAAACTGATAATTTCAGGTGGAGTAACTATACCCGGTTTGATATCCCCTGGCCATTAAAAAATCAGGATCTGGTTACCAACAATTACCTGACACAAGATTTGAAGACAAAGAACATTCATATTGAAATCCGAGGAGATTCTATCCTGATCCCTCCCAATGATAATGTTGAGCGGATCCGGAATTTCAATGGGAGTTGGGATATTATTCAGCAGGATAGCAACACTATTCGTGTGGTTTATAAATTATTTACAGGGGAAAAACCCTGGCTGCCGTTTTGGCTTATTGATCCGATCATTGAATCGGGTCTGGTGGATTCATTTATCAAGATGCAAAAAATAATTGCTGATAAAAATCGGGAAGAAACAAGACTCAGTTATATCAGTGAATAAACAGATCAGCCGATTTTTTTTCGTGTGATGTAGGCCAATTATTATACGGTGGTTATAAACGCCATTGTTTACTAAAATACCTATACCTTCAATTTTGCTTTATAATTTTTAAATTAAATTGCACTATAATCCTATGAAAATCCTGGTCATTGAAGATGAAACGGCGTTGCTCAGGGATATTAAAAAATACCTTGAGGTTGAAAACATGCTGGTAGAGGCGGTTGCAGGATACGGGCAGGCCATGGATAAAATAACCGGCAATGATTATGATTGCATCGTGGTCGATATCAACCTGCCTGACGGATCGGGATTCGATATTATTAATGAGCTGAAGGAACAAAATTCAAAAGCCGGTATTATTATTATTTCCGCACGGCATTCCCTCGACGACAAATTGAAAGGGTTGAACTTAGGCTCGGACGATTACCTGGTAAAACCTTTCCATTTAAGCGAATTGAACGCCAGGATCCATGCCATATTCCGGCGGAGATTTTTGGAAGGCAATAATATTACAAGATTCAGGGAAATTACGATCGATCATACTGCCTTTACGGTCACAATTCATTCCCGGCCGCTGACCCTGACAAGAAAAGAATTCGAACTGATCGCCTATTTTGTAATTAATAAAAACCGCGTGCTGACACAATCCGCCATCGTTGAACATTTATGGCATGATGAAATAGAATTTTCCGATTCCTATAATTTTCTTTATACGCATATCAGGAACCTTCGAAAAAAATTACAGGATGCCGGGTGCATTAATTACCTTAAATCGATATACGGGGTAGGTTATAAATGGGAAGATTCATGAAACTGCTTACCATTAATAACCGGTTTAACCTGATCAGTATCCTGGTATTCTTCATCCTGGCAGGATTTGTTCTGTTCCGGTTGTTCCGGTATCAACTCAAACAGGAACTGGATGAACAATTGCATGTCGAACGAATTCATGTCAGTAATGCGTTACAGCAAATCGATTCTATTGGGAGCGCCTACCGGATGCTCAATGACGATCTCACTATCAGGCAAATTCCGGCCCAACTCGAAATAAGCCCCCTGCTATTCGATACCCTCATGTTTGACAATGTGGAGGACGATACCATCCCGTTACGGGTTATCCGCTTTTCAGCGAGGACGCAACTGGCCAATTATGAGATTCTCATTAAAAAATCGGAGCTGGAGAATTCCGATCTTGTGATCAGTATTTTTATCAGCCTGACAATCGTTTTCGGCCTTATCGGGTTGATGATGATTTTAGTCAATAATTATTTCAGCAGGAAATTATGGAATCCTTTTCTTAAAACAATTTCCTCGATGAAAGCTTTGAACATTAATGATCGTGATTCGGTTTTCAACGGACCTCAAACCAGTATCAGGGAATTCAGGGACCTTAATGATGCCCTTGAACAGATGATTGAAAAAATCCGCTCGGACTATAACCGGATAAAGGATTTTTCGGAAAACGCGGCCCATGAAATTCACACCCCGCTGGCCATAATCTCTTCAAAGCTGGAAAGCCTCCTGCAGGGAAGCGAATTGAATCAGGAAAGTGCCTTGCTGATTCACCAGGCCCTTGAAAATACCAGGCGTTTATCCAAACTTAACCAGGCGCTCCTTTTACTTACAAAAATTGAAAATCGTCAGTTCGAGGAAAGGGAAGAAATCAGCTTTTCCGAGATATTAAAAAAACACCTGGACAATTATGAAGAGATCATAGAACAAAAGAAAATTTCCGTGGATTTTGATAATCTTGAAAATTTCATCTTTAGAATACATCCGGCCCTCGCCGATAGCCTCGTCTCCAACCTGCTCAATAATGCCATCCGGCATAACCAGGATCATGGATCCATCCATATTATACTCCGTAAGAACGGTTTTACCATCATGAACACGGGAGAAAAACCGGAAGTACCGGTTGAGGTATTATTCACTCGTTTCAAAAAAGGAAATAAGGTTTCGTCCAACCTGGGCCTGGGATTGTCTATCGTAAAAGAAATCGTCGACACCAATCGACTGGGCATATCCTATAATTTTGAAAACGACCTTCACAAAATCACCATAGAATCATTTTCATCACAGGAATAAGGTATTTATTTACCCAGGGAAAATCCACCTGATTAAATTCAAGTACCGTATGTAATGTACTATGCGGATAAATTCGTTTTAAAAAAAGGTTGCCCGGGATTGAGTCCCGGGCAACCTTTGTAAATCAACCGTTGGGAGGTTATCAGTGTGAATTTTTACTTACGGAAAACCCACTTACGTTATTTAAAACTTTAACCAATTTTCAATGTATGCAATAAGCGGAAAAAGGACAGCCTGAATCCGAAAGACCGAAATAGGCGGCTTTTCCGGCATGTCCGTCATTGCCATTTGAATGACAAACAATAATATAAATTGTGGGAAATTTTTGTTGTATTTTAACAAACTTTAACTTGCCTTCCCGTTTTTCCGGCTTGTCACAAAGGCGATTGCAGAATAAATTGCGCCCGTAATCAAAAGGTAGAAAGCAAAATTGATCAGGGTATCGCTGGCACTATGTGACCGGCTGTCAATGTCGATAAACTTATAAATGGAATAAACAACGGCCATTAGGGCTGTCAGCCATCCCATCAAAGAAGAGGGAATGAATATTATTCCGTATTGTTTGAACCAGGGAAATTTCATTTTCCTATAAATTAAATAAATAATAACAAAGCGTAAACCATGATAACGACTATTGAAATAACAATCAGGAGAACAGGGAACAAGAATGATCTTATTAAGCTGGTCGTGAGCCGGTTTGCTCCGGAATAAAAATAAATATTTTTTATCCCCGCGAAATTAAGCAGAATGGTTAATCCAGGTAACAAACCGAATATAATAACGGAGAGGACCTGGTTAACGGATATAAATTCCCGGAGATCGGAGGAAAGATCGTGGCCGGGGAAATATAAAGATTTCATAATTAAAGCGACGATAACATAAAGAGGTATAAAGGCCCACCACCAGGTAAGGGCAGTCTTTCTTTTTTGGTGAATGATATGTTCCGCAAGCATTTTTTGATGTTTAAGATCGCTGACCTCCGGTTTTGACAATCCGATTAATTTTTTTTCAAATTCCTCCATGACTAATGCTATAATTCAAAGATTCCGCTTTCGTTGCACTGATGCCTTAAAATTTTTAATCCTCTCGATAATAATGATTTTATCGTTCCTTCATTTTTCCCCAGGATATCGCTTATTTCGCGGTTAGATTTCCCTTCGAAGTATCTCAATGCAATAACTTCCTGGTATTTTACCGGTAGTTTTTTCAGTAAATCCAGGACAGCATTGTATTGTTTGTGCCTGGATAATTCATGTTCAAGATTTTTCCTGTCCTCTTCTGCATAAGCCTGAAAGATCTCTCCTGTGGCAGAATCATACTTCTCCGAAATCCTTGATCTGAATTTCCTGTACCGGAAATACAGGTTGGTTTCGTTGGTGGCAATCCGGTAAAGCCAGACCTTAACGGCAATTCCGCGGTAGTCAAAATGCCCGATATTAAGAAAAGCTTTCCGGAAGGTTTCCGATAAGATGTCCTTCGTCGTATCAAAATCGCCCGTCCTTCGAAACACGTAGCCGAAAATTAACTGATAATATTCGTTAAATACCAGCGTGAATTGCGATGGGTCGTTTTTGATTTTGTTAATTAATTCTTCCTCTGTCAACTGGACGTAACTATTATCTTTCAATAATACAGAAAAGGGTTTCCGGTTGCATAAAATGAAGGGTAAATTTGCAAACCCACTGTTTTATGCAATTGAATTGGTAAGTCTCAATGGAAAGATGAGAAATATTTAGAATTAAAATATACATTATAAAATAAAAAGCAATGCATTGAAAAC
>CAYNCU010000072.1:0-17978 GCA_964395765.1 uncultured Roseivirgaceae bacterium
TCGGCTTATCCGGCGGAGTGGATTCAAGCGTGGCTGCTTACCTGTTAAAAGAACAGGGATATGAAGTTATTGCCCTTTTTATGAAAAACTGGCATGACGAATCTGTAATCCTGGACAATGAATGTCCATGGGTGGAAGACAGTAATGATGCCCTGATGGTGGCAGAGCAATTGAAAATTCCCATGCATACGGTAGATTACAGCGTGTCTTACCAGGCCCGTATCATCGACTATATGTTTAATGAATATCAACATGGGAGAACCCCCAATCCGGACATTTTGTGTAACCGGGAAATTAAATTCGACCTGTTTTTGAAGGCGGCGTTAAAACTCGGTGCCAATTATATTGCGACCGGACATTACTGCAGGAAAGAAAGCATTGAAAGCAATAATGGAACACTATTCCGGTTACTTGCCGGAAAAGATAAAAATAAGGACCAGAGTTATTTTCTCTGCCAACTGAATCAATACCAGGTAAGTAAAGTACTTTTCCCGATCGGTGATATTGACAAACTGGAGGTCCGCAGAATCGCACATTCTGCCGGATTAGTAACGGCAGATAAAAAAGATTCGCAGGGTTTGTGTTTTATCGGCAAGATCTGTCTTCCGGATTTTCTTCAGCAAAAACTTGAACCCCGGGAAGGAGACATAATTGAGATTCCTTCCGATTCGCCCGTCTTTAAAAAGGAACTGGCGGTCGCCGGTCATGAAAAAGGCAATCCGGAAAGCCTGGATTCCTTAAGCCGGCCGTATTGTTTCACCCCGGATTCGGGTAGAGTGATTGGCCGGCATAAAGGTGCTCATTATTATACGATCGGGCAGCGGAAAGGCCTCGATGTGGGTGGTTTTCGTGAGCCATTATTTATTATTGCCACCGATACGGTAAATAATATCATCTATACGGGCCAGGGAGAAAATCATCCCGGATTAAACCGGAAAGGATTAAGCGTTTTAAAAGAAGACGTGCATTGGGTACGCCCCGATCTCATGATAAAACCCGGACATTCAATGGAAGTCACGGCCAGAATCAGATACCGCCAACCGCTTGAAAAGGCTGTTTTATATAGGGAACCGGAAAGACTTTATGTTATATTCGATAAGGCTCAGCGGGGTGTAACTCCGGGTCAGTTTGTTGCCTGGTATGATGGTGATGAAGTGCTGGGTTCCGGAGTAATCAATTAAGCAAGAAGCCTGATACGGGTAAATATATAATCCAATGATTCCTGGTTGATCACCATTTTGTAATAATTGGAATCATCCAGCTTTTTCGGGTCATAACCTGTATTTTTAAGATACTTTTTGCTGATCTGTTTATCAAACCAATGAACCAGGCTGATATGGCCCTTCTCAATTTCCAATGCAGTAATCCCCCTTTTTCCGATCACGCATCCCGAATTGAACAGACATGGAATGCTCAGTACTGAATCATATAAATTTCCAGGGCTAATTTCTTCCTTCTCTTTTTTGTAAATTTTCCTCAAGTCTTTTTTATTGGCTTTTATGGATTTCTTAATTGCTTTCTTTTTATCCTCATCCTTTTCCCTGACATAGTTTCTGCACAACTGTTCAATTCTGAATTTAAGGCGTTCCGCCTTAGTTAAAGATTCAAATAATGGCCGGTGAGTATGACCAATAATCGACACTATTTTATGGAGAGAAGAAAACTGGTAAACTTTTTGTTCAATGGAATATTGTTTTCGGCTATTATGGGCTACTGAGTAATTTTTTATTCCGAGAGGATTAGCCAGGTATTTTAGCGTTATACCCAGCAGCTTATTGTATTTTAAATATTTATTGGAGGCCTGGTGGCCATGAAAAATAAAAATGTAATTATCCTTCCAGTTAATCTTTACGGCATGATGTAACTCAAATTCACTATTTTTTGGTTTTTCCAATAAGAGTTCCATGTCATGATTCCCAACGATTTTTATCAGTTTGTTGCCCTTTTTAAACAGGCCGAAGATTTCAAAAAGATCTTTCCATGCATTAAAGATTTTTTTAAACTTGAACCGCTGTAATTCTTCAACGTCGCCGTTTAGGATAAGCGTATAGCCCCTGGGTAAATAATAATGATTCAGGATATAACGAAAGAGCCCGGCATTGTGTTTGAAATCGTCACTGGAACTACCGTCACCCATATGAAGGTCACTGAAAATTACAATTCTTGAAGATTCAGTAATCGTAATCTCAGCAGATTTATTTAATAAATTGATAAGATGCTTGTAAAGAGGGTTATTGCCGGTATTGCCTTTTTTCAATGAACCGATATAATTTGCGGTAAAGGTAATAAAAAAAGAATGTCATTAATTTTAACTGAATATTATTTCAGTATTGTGAAATGGTTAACTTAATTTTAATTTTTTAAAATACTCTCCAAATCAGCAGGCGAATAATTTACCGACTTAATTGTTTTATTGTCTGCCTGCCTGTAAACAAGAAACCTTCCATCGGAATTTTTGTAATAACATTCGGTATTATTTTTCTCTTTATAATGCTGTACGGTCATTTTTGCTTCGGCTTCCGTAGCACAAGCCTTACTCATATTCGACCGCTGCACTTCTTCGAACAATTGCCTGAATTTTCCCGCCATTCCGAATTCCAGCACAGCCCCTGATAATACATACTGGAGATCGCACAGCGCATCCGCCACCTGGACCAGGTCATTCTTTTGAACAGCCTCTTTTAATTCATTCAGCTCTTCGGCCAGCAATTCAATCCGGAGTTCGCATCTTTTTTTTGGTGGTATTGCTGGCTCCGGCAAAATGGGATGATGAAAAGTTTTGTGAAAAATGGCTACCTGGTTAAGAGGGTCTATTGTATCAAATTTCTCCATCGGACATTTAAAATTTCGGATTAAACATGAATTATTATCAGATACACCTTAGGATTCATATCCCCAATTATAAAGATTTTATAAAAACAGTCAAATAGTCAATTTTCTCAAATTATGGTTATTATGCTAATCATTCGTGACTTAGATTGGATATGTAAATATAAATTTGATTAAATTAGAGCCGTATTATATACATTATCAGCGATTTTGTTCTAAATGTCATAATAATTGATTCCCGTAATTAACAACAGGGATTATATTAGGATTAGACATAAAGACCTTGGATATTAAGTAAATGTTATGTAAAAATTTTTATGTCGATAGGTAAAGAAGTGAATTTTTTATTACCTTTTTACTTTAAATTTACTACCTCATATGGCGGAAAAAATATCTTTTGAGGAGCTGGAAACCGAGCTTAAATCCCACGATTTTTCATTATTGTCCTTCAACGACAATGAAATAAAAATCAAGGGTATTTCCGGCGTCACCCGATTTATGATCATTGTAATGTCGATTATCGGGGCATGTCTTATAATTTTCGGATACGTTTCAGTATTTATGATGGCAAAACCGGAATATGTCGCCGGTGTACTCCTGTCGGCAGCCGGAATAATCCTTATTCTTTTACCCATTTATAATTATTATTCCAAAAGTTATTATGAGTTTGATTTTAACAAAGACGGGAAGGCTGTTATTATTAAAAGCCTGAATCCTCTGCCCTCGAAAATGGTTATCCCCTTTGATGATATTGAATCTGTTCATCTGAAAAAGAATACCCTGAATTCTTATGTGGATAGTAAATCCAAAAGCAGCTTCATATATAACTACGCCATTTCGCTGAAGTTAAAAAACAAAGAACAAAAAGACATTATTCAGTTCTCCAAAAGGGATGAAAGAATAGAGATGTTCTCGATCAATTTTACTGACATACTGGTCAACATCACTGGGAAAGAAAGGGAATTCGAAATCGCCAAATAAGCTGCTCCCCGTGGCTAAACTCATTCCGGTGCTTTACTTACTATTAGCATTTTCCTTCCTAGGGAAACGCCCTAAAAATACATCGGAAAGCAGTTCATTTCTGGATACCATCATTCATTTTAAAGACGAAATTCATTTTAAAACGCTAAGGCAGCTTACCTTCGGAGGTTCCAATGCGGAAGCCTACTGGAGCTTCGATGACTCAAAGCTTACTTTTCAGGCGACTAATCCGGAATGGCAGGCTCCCTGCGACCAGATTTTTTATTTTTCCTGGCAAACCGCTGATTTGCGGAATCAAATCCCTGCCATGGTAAGTACCGGAAAAGGCCGTACTACTTGCTCTTATTTTTTGCCCGGTGATAGCCTGGTCCTTTATGCATCCACCCATCTTACAGACGATGCGTGTCCTCCTGAACCGGCGCCCCGGTCAGACGGAAAATATGTTTGGCCAATCTATACTGGATTTGATATCTTCGTCGCCCGAACGGACGGACAGTTAGTGACAAGATTAACCAATACGCCGGGATATGATGCAGAAGCTACCTTATCGCCCAAAGGGGATAAAATTGTATTCACTTCCATCCGAAGCGGTGACCTGGAATTATACACTATGAATACCGATGGAAGCGACGTCAAACAGGTTACTAATGAACTGGGCTATGATGGAGGAGCTTTTTTTTCACCGGACGGTACAAAACTGGTATTCAGGGCTTCCAGGCCAAAAACAGCGGAGGATATAAAAGAGTATAAAGATCTTTTAAAGCAAGGACTGGTCACTCCTGTGCGGATGGAAATATTCACCTGCAATGTTGACGGCAGTGAACTGCAACAGGTTACCCACCTTGGCGGTGCCAATTGGTGTCCTTTTTACCACCCTTCAGGGAAAAAAATTATCTTTTCATCCAATTTTCAGAGCCCGAACGGTTTCCCTTTTAATTTATACATGATCAATACCGATGGATCGGATCTTGAGAAAATTACGCACGATGGCAGTTTCAATGCTTTCCCGGTATTTTCAAATAACGGAAAATACCTTGTGTTTTCATCCAGCCGGAATGCCAGTGCCAGTCGGGAAATAAACCTGTTTGTGGCCGAATGGAAAGACTAAAAGCTGAAAACATTCTGATATCATTTCCAATCTGCCTCATCAAAATCTTTATTTTTCAGATAAAATATCCTCGATATGTTAAAGCCCAGATGGATGCCCCCCTTGGCCCAATTACCCGTGGTTTCCGTAATAAATCCATTTTCGATCATCGGATTTGAATTCGTGAGCATGATCTGGAACACATGCCCTCCGGTCTCGATCTCAACACCGAATGAAAGTGAATTATAATAATCGGGGTATTGAGTGCCGTTCAACCGGTAATAATATTCAGCCAGAACCGCGGCCCGGTTTGAAAATTTAAATCTGCCCCCCACTCCAAGTGCCAGTTCATCATTCACCTGGTCATTGTTCGGAACATAATTATGATGGATATAACTGGGCATCAGTTGCAAAGAAAACCTGTCCGAAAATTTTCGTGCTATCAATGCCTGGAAAGTATAATTGAGCTTGTGACTGAAAGTATTTACACCGGCCACCGCAAAGGAATCCGTGGTAACAGCCGCACTTCCAAACAACGTAACCGTCGCCGGGAAATTTTTGGCCCCGTTACTTTGTCGGAACAACCGGTATTTAAAGAATCCGTCATACACCTTGGTAAATGAGCTTCTTCCTATTCCAACGGTAAGATTATCTGTTATAGCATAATCAAAGCCAAATCTGATATTGGCCACATCCAGGCCAAACAAATTATAGGATCCACTATTCAGCTCGCCGAACCGGTGGGTAATAAGAAATACAAGTGACCCTGCCGTTCTTGTTTCCACCGTATGCCCGTTAATCAGTCGTGTACCTTTAAAAGTATTTTGAATATAATTAATTGTGTTACCTGCTGTCTGTTCCTCCAGGGTATTTAACAGGCTGTCCTGTGCCGACACCCGGAAAAAAAGGATCGAGGCACCGAAAAGTAGTAATGCTTTTTTCATTATGTTTTTTTAAATTTTCAATTAAAATTATACTTCCGTTTTCCCGGATACGATGTGCACAAGGCACATTTTAATATCTATGATTATTATTTTAAATAACGATAATTATCCTATGAGCTGTACCTTCATGCGAAAATAATTTTTTTTAATATTCAGTATGGATTGAATCCGGAAGCATTCCATTCATTTAATTATCTTTCGCCCCGTCATCCACCCAGCAGGCTATCGTTTGAATATCGGCCTCGGACAAGGTAGAACCTTTTGGCATGGTTTTGTTTTGTGTTACCTGTTTGATCAGGGATCCATTATTGATAACATTCATTTTAATCGTCCAGTCCGGCACTCCGCTTTTACCGTCATGACATCCGGATAAGGTACAGTTGGTGGTCAGAATTGGCGCGATATCATTTTTATAACTGGTTCCGTTCAATACTTGCACCGTTTGAGTTACCCGGCATCCATTCGAATCTTGTGCATAGATTGTGTATTTCCCGCTTGCAAGATCAGTGATCGGGCTCATATTGGCATTATTATTTCCTTCAAGTCCGAAGATAACAGGTTGTATGCCTCCTGTAACATCGATGGAAATTGAGCCCATGGATTCCCCGCATCCCGCATCAGTGGTTTGAACATCCAGAAACAATCCGGATTTGCTTTTTATAGTTGTCATCGCAATAATGGAACAGCTGTTATTATCTTTTACCATAATATCATAGTTGCCGGCCGCTAAATTCAAGAAAGTATTATCTGGCTGAAAGGTAGTACCATCTATACTGTATAAATAGTTGCCACTACCACCGGATGCCAGAATCTGAATGGTACCGTCATTCTTACCGCAGGAAGCCTGCCTGGTATTCACAGTGTCAATGGCAACAGGATTGGAAGTGCAATCGTCCGGCGCTGGGCCTTTATCCGAAGTACAGGTGTAAAAAATAAATATCATAAGAAAAAGAATCCCTGTCTCAAGGAAATTAGATTTTTTCATGGATATCATATCCGGATTTATTAAATTTTATAGTTACCGTCAGTTCCACACCAATCGAAGTTTCACAGGTCTACTCCTATTCAACCAGCTGATCTTTATTTCATTTTATCATAGAAGATTAATAAGTCCTTGCAACTTGCCAGGAAGACCTATGCGGCAATCCTTGTAAGGGGTTGCGACGGCATCATCATGATTTCTGGTATAATGCATACGAACACTTATAGTCTATCCATAAAACTGATAAAACTTTTTTTATAACAATTTCCGGCTTTACCGATTCAATTTAAGCCAACATTTAATCAACAAAACCGCTTTGGGACATTTACACTTCTTTTTCCATTCAAGGGAATTTATTTCAGTATTAAGGGAATAATATAAATAATTGCCTTGGGGCCCGTGAAATATATTAGTATGAATATATCGGGTAACCCGGGATACTTTGCTACTGAAATCAAATCACCTTTTGTTTTAACAAATTAATCGGATATTTGTTGCCACAGGGTCACCGCTTAGGTGATCCGGCCCAATCATGTTTAGTTTTTTAACGTGAACCATCCGGATATGAGTTCCCGGTCCTTCCCCGGATATTCGATGGAATAAAATTCGTTATCAGAATAATCGTACCTATAATCTTTCGCATAGTTTTCGTAATTTACCGATATATCCTGAATGGCATCAATTATGAAATCTAATTCATCGTTGGTCATGGTCGGATGAAGGCTCAGGCGTATCCATCCGGGCTTTAGTGACAAGTCTCCATGTTCAATATGTTCTGTGATGGCGTGTGAGGTAGCCCAGTCAACATTTAGCAAAAAATGGCCATAAGTACCTGCACAGGAACACCCTCCGCGGACCTGGATGCCAAATCTATCATTTAACAGTTTTGTCACCAGGTTATGATGGATCCCGTCGAGGTAAAATGAGAAAACTCCCAATCGATCCTTTATATTTTCCGCCAGGAGATGAAGCCCTTTGATCCGGGTAAATTTTTCAAACACACTACCAATCAATTCCTTTTCCCTATCCCCGATATTTTTCACACCCATTTCTTCCTTTAATTTTATGCTTAATGCCGCCCTGATAGCCTGGATAAAGCCCGGGGTCCCACCATCCTCCCGGGTTTCGACATCCGTCACATAACTCAGTTCATTCCAACGGTTTGTCCAGTTTACCGTACCGCCTCCCGGATGATCAGGTATACGGTTTTTATAAAGCTCTTTATTAAAGATCAAAACCCCGGAACTTCCGGGTCCGCCCAGGAATTTATGCGGGGAAAAATAGATGGCATCCAGGTCCTCCCCTGTTCTGCCGGGATGCATATTAATTTCCATGTAGGGCGCTGAAGCTGCAAAATCGACAAAACAATAACCGTTATTCTCATGCATGATTCGGGCCAGTTCATAATAAGGAGGGAAATACCCGGTTACATTGGAACAGGCGGAAAATGTGCCGATCCTGATTTTCCGATGGCTGTATTTTTTTATTTCATCCCTGAGCCGGTCCGGGGAAACCAGTAAATTTTCATCCGGTTCCAGCACCACTACATCGGCGATGGTTTCAAGCCAGGAAGTGTGATTGGAATGATGTTCCACATGGGTAGTAAAGATTACCGGTCTTTCATCGTCAGGAATATGGACAAAGGACTCAATTTTTTCAGGGATCTTCAGTCCGAGTATCCGCTGAAACTTACACACCACGCCGGTCATACCTGAGTTGGCAGTAATGATCACATCATTTTCATTCGCATTTACATGACGTTTAATAATTTCATGAGCCTCATGATAGGCTGACGTCATCAGGCTCCCGGTCTCGCTGGCAAAGGAATGTGTATTCCCGATATAAGGACCGATGGAATTGCTGATCCGTTCTTCGATAGGTTTATATAAACGTCCGCTGGCAATCCAGTCGGCATATATAATTTTTTTCAGGCCATAGGGGGAATTGAATTCCGTATCAACACCAATAATATTTTTTCTGAATTTACTGAAATATTTTTCGAGGTCGCTCCCCTTATTTTTAACCTTAGAACTGCTTGCTTTATTCATGAAAATAAAATTTTATTCGTTCCGGTCTTCTTACCGGTCCGGTTAATTAGAATGCAACTTTTTCACCCTCTGTGGCAGATTTAAATGAATATAACTTCTGGATTTTAAGCGTGACCGGGCCGGCTTTTCCTTTCCCGATCATTCGGCCATCTACTTCAAGCACCGGTGTTATCTCACCCATGGTACCGGTTACAAACATCTCATCACTAGTGTATAATTCCGACAGGGTGATTCGTTTTTCGGCGATCCAGATCCCGTCATCCCTGGCCAGGCCGATGACCACCCCCCTGGTTATTCCGGGAAGGCAACTGTCGGCATGCGGAGTAAATAAATTTCCCTCTTTAACAATAAAGATATTCGTTGCATTAGTTTCACTGACATAACCGTCAATATCGAGCATAACGGCATCATCAACTCCGGCATAGTTGGCCTCTATTTTTGCTAAAATATTATTAATCAGGTTATTATGATGAATTTTAGAGTCGATGCATTGGGGTGAATTCCGACGGATGGCTGAGGTAATCAGCTTGATTCCCAGTTTCTCATATACCGGTTTTTTCCATTCCGCCAGAACAATCAGTGTACATCCATATTGGTTGAACACCGGATTCATCCCGGAAGTAACTTTTTTCCCCCGGCTAAGCGTAAGCCGGATGTGAACTTCATCTTTCATCCCATTGGCGACGAGCGTTTCAAAAATCGATTTCCTGATATGCTCGCGGGTCGGAATATTGTGAAATGCCATGGCACGGGCTGAATTGATAAGACGGTCAAGATGTTCATCAAGCATAAAAATTTTATCATTATAGACGCGCAGTCCCTCCCAGACGCCGTCACCTCCCTGGACGATAGAATCGAAAACCGATACTTTGGCTTCATCGCGATGGTAAAGATGACCATCAATGTTGATCAGGATATTTTCATTCCGTGGATCAGGTATTAACGGGCCTTTCATGATATAGGGTTATTACGTGTTTAAAAAGTTTTTCATAATAGGGTCTGCATTCATTCAGTAAAGGGAGAAGCTTACCAGGAAATGGTTCCGATCTTTTATGATAGGCTTCGAATCCGTCGGATTCATGTAGTTTTTGATACCAGTATTTCGCCCATATCCCGTCTTCCGGCCGGCCGCCTTTCTTCCAGCTTAACATCGATTTAAAAAAGGGAATATTCAGGTATTGACATAAACGGCTTAATATTCCTTCCGGGTTACTTAGCAATATCGACGATTCCAGGACCAATGGAATCTGACCCAGGTCGCAGAGTCTGTTAAATATATTCCATTGATCGCGAAGGCCGGTATCGCGAAGAACCGGGTCCGGGATCTGATTTACCAGAGAAGGAAGCATATCAACCGGGTTCCTGATCAGAAATATATTTTTAAATTTTAATAATAAGGAGAGATCAAGGTTGATGAAATGATGGCTCATATTTTTGATAAACAAAATCTTTGATGTCCCGCCCAGTTCAAATATACTTTTAAATACTTTTTCCGGGTCGGTCTCCATCGCATGGATAACCTCGTCCCTACCCGGGTGGGTCACCCCGCTGCTCACTAGATAATAACCATACCAGGGTTCATCCACTACTTTGGTATCCGGTCGTTGGGCAAATGAATACATCAACGCCGTTGAAACATTTCTGGGTCCCGAAAAAAGGTTGATCATCATAGGATTGCCTTTCGGAATTATTTTGGAACCTGGGTGACAGATACCGGAGCGGAATCCCGTATTAAACGTTTGTCAAGCTTTCTTCTGATATCCCTGAAGTTTTTCTTAATCTTAATGTAATCGACCGGGTTTTTATATTTTACAGCCCAGAATTTAAATTTTTCCCAGAATCGTTTAACATAACCCTGAAATATCTTGGCAAAGATACCGGTGAAAATCAGTGAAATAAAATAATAAATCAGCCAGTCCAACCGGTGAGTAAAAGAATAAAAAATCCATCCGTTAACCGCGTAAGATAACGGGAAAGACAGCAGACCTACCGCCAGTTTGACCGAACTGGCAAAGTGATCATCCTTTACGGCAAACTTACCGATGATGTGCGGAACGGCCAGGGCGATGAGGTGATTAATTACCCCATAATAATAAACCGGTAAAATAAATAAGAGAGCGAGGTAGCTGTGAAGTTTTCCCATGCCTGACCCGAAACGGTCACTGATATACACCGGGTTTAAATTCTGCCGCGCCTGCCTTTTGAAAAACTTATTGCACTTGGAACTGAATTCCCTGAATTCCTCTTCGCTTTCAGATTTGAATTTATCAAGGCCATCAATAATCTCGTTGTACGCCTGGTATCTTTCAACCAGGTTATCATAATTCATGCCCTTTTCCCTCATATTATGTGGGGTATAGACCTTCAGTATATTTTCATAAAATTTATAAGACTCGGCATTTTCGATATCAATCGTAAGATCAACCAGCTCATGATAAATCCTGTCACGAAGTTCGCTGAATACCCGGGCGGGGGCCTCATTGAAAAGAGTTTCGTACTGAGCAACCTTGATCGGGTTGCCGAACTTTATCAGGAGGTCGCTTTGAAAGTAGGACTGGTCATCATAATTGATACCCACCGGAATGATTACCAGATCACGGGCTGATGGTTTTTCGGTAATGGTTCTGAATGCAATCCTCAGGATTCCTTTCTGAACAGCACGGATCCTTCGAATTTTAGAATGGTTGCCTTCCGGAAAAATGATGAGATGGCCCCGGTTACCAAGAATATCGACACATTGATCGAAGATCTTTTCATTTTTTTCCACAAGATCCACTTTGTCTCTGGCCCGGTATACCGGCATCATTCTTAAAGATCGGAGAAGGTAATTGGCGGCTTTGGTTTTAAATATATCGGCACGGACCAGGTAGTAAGGAATTTTTTTATCCACCTTGGTTACCACGAGGGCATCCATAAATGCATATTGATGATTCGGGGCAAATAATACCGGGCCTTGAAGCGGGATCTTTTCACTGCCAATGACATGAATTTTTCTGAAATAGACCCTGATAGCCAGAGAAATCCAACTGCGTAGAAAAATATGTCCCGTTCTCAGTAAAAATCGTTGTATCATTTCAATCAAACACTTACCGTTGACCTTTCCCTAGACCAAAAATACGATATAAACAGACCGGATAAAATATGCCAGATACCCCACCAGGCTGCAATCAACGCCATGCCTCCCATGCCATTGAAAAAATTGAAAATTAATACCAGTCCTAATCCTGAATTCTGGATCCCGGTCTCAATCGCAATGGTTTTCCTGTCCACAGCGGGCAGCCGAAACATCCTGGCAGTAAAATATCCGGTTATTAATGCCATGCTGTTGTGCAGTAATACTAAAATAAATATCAGTTGAATATATTTTAAGAAATTGGCGTAATTATTTATTAAAGCGATGGCAATAAACAAGCCGAAGGATACCAGCGAGAGGATTTTGAACGGTTTTTTAATTCTTTCGGTCCGTTTGGGAAACCTTTGCGAAAACCAAATCCCCAGCAAAGTCGGCAGGGCAAGCAGGATAAGCACATTTAATATCATTTGTAAAAACTGAAACCGAGTTTTGGTGACCCAGGTATAAACGGCTGTAAAGAGTAAAATTAAAAGGGGTAAGAATAACTGCCGTTAAAGTGGAAAAAGCAGTGAGGCTTACTGAGAGTGCTGTATTTCCTTTCGAAAGGGAGGTAAGGAAATTCGAAATATTACCCCCCGGGCAGGCGGCCACCAATATCATCCCAAGTGCCAGCGCCGGGTTCGGGCGGATCAGGATTATCAAAAGAAAGGTGAAAAAAGGGAGTAAAACGAATTGTGAAAAAATTCCCACAAGGGTTGACCTGGGATTTCTGAGCAATAACCTGAAATGATCGGCTTTAAGCTCAAGGGCTACACCAAACATAATCAGCCCCAAAACGATATTGAGTGCTAACAGGCTACCCTGGTTAAAATTAAGCGATATTTTATCGATATCCGGGTTCATTCAAAATTAAAATTCTGCCCACCCGATAAAATCAAATGCGGGATTCCCAAATATTGAATTTAAAATGATGAAAACAAAAAAATACCCGGACTGAAGAATACGGGTATTAATTTCCAGAAAAGAATTTCAGGACTTTATGCAGAAGTAAGTTTACTCATCTTTTAATTTTTCAAGATTTTCAGAACCCTTAAAATCTATTTTTTCCGAAAGGCGTGAGATTGCATGCAAATCGATGTTCCCGCTGATATTCATGACGAGAAATTCATCCGGGTGGTTGACGAGCAATACCAGGTCACTGACCTTGCCGTGATTTTCTTTTATGAGAAAATTTATTTTCCCGTCCCTGTCATTTACGACCATAAGATCCTCGAATTTCTCTTTCCTGATTTTCTTCAGCAGGTCTGAATAATCCTTTTCGTGGAAATTGGCTTCGGATTTACAGATGGAATTAACATCGATCGCTTCAATACCCTTAATAAGTTTGACCAGGTCCCGGCTGTCAGGATCATCCGTTTCAACATCAGACAGGATTTTTAATAATCCCCCTTCCAATCTAAGGTTGAAATATTTTCCGGTTTCCCTGTATTTATTCTGAAAATCCACAATGGCATCGGTTTGTGCCATTAACGGGAAGTATAGGGCCAGAAAGATAGCGAACAGCATTAACTTTTTCATTTTTTTGAGTTTATGGGTTATTGTTTATTGAGTTATTGAGTTATTGAGTTATTGAGTTATTCAGTTATTAGGTTTTGATTTATCATTGATTTTATCAAGTTTGTCAAATCCCTGCATATCCATGCTTTTTGATATTTTAGAGATATCATTCATCCGCAAGTTGCCGGTTAAGCTGATGAGTGTGAATTTATTTTCGCCTCCGCTCACCATTACAAAGTTGGAAATAACGTCCCCTTTTTCACGAACCAGGAATTTAATCTGATCCTCCCCGTCATTAACGATCATAAGATCGTCATAGCCGTTTTTATCAAGCAAGGCAACAGTCTTCTGATAAAGTTTTTTACCTTCCGGGATACTATCGGAGGAAAGTACGCGGATGCCGGTCAATCGCCTTACAATATTCATAAAGTCCTCTTCATTTTCCTGTTGCGGGATCTGGGCAATCAGGCTGAACATTTTACTGGTAATATAAACGGTTGTAAAATTATCCTTGCCTTCGTACTGGTCGAATAACTGGGCCAGCACATCATCCTGGGCCCTGGCTACCTGGCTGGTAAATACCAGGAGCAGAATTAAAAACGGTTTCATTGTATTAGTCATTATTTTTCTTGTATGTGTTTTCAGCCTTATTGAATTCTGAGATTTTAACGGCCTGCTCCTCACCCTTATGCATCTGAACGGAGATCATCATCAATACTTTTTTTGTTTCCTGCAAAGCCACTTTTGGATTTTTAAAAGTATCTCTTGACAATTCCATGGCCTCCTGGCGTACCCGGGTCAACCGTTCATGGATAATGAAAACAGATAACAGGATCAGGATAACAGCGGCGGCGCGGTAATACCAGCGGGCCTGTATTCTGAAAGAACTGCCTTCTCCCGAACGGTCACCACCACGCGGATTAATATTCCCCATGTTAAAGCCGGTATCCGGTTGAAGGCCGGATACATTTTTATAATACCGGAATAAGCCAGCATAAGGCTGTAATTCTGCCGGGATATCATCTCTTTCAAAATAGTCCCTGAGCCTTAACTCCTCGTCTAATGTGGTCTCGCACCTCCAGTATTTATCAAGCAATATTTTTATGTCCTCATAATCCATAATTTTCAATTTTAAGTATTTTCTTTCTCAGGTTTTCTCTTGCCCTGAAGAGGGTAACCTTAACCAGGTTTTCATCAATTCCCATGATCTCTCCTATATCATGATAGGAATGCCCTTCGATATCCCTCAGGAATACCGCTTGTTGTTGCCTTTGCGGTAGTTCCTTTATATACCTGTAAATATTTTCCATTCTTTCATCAATGAGCAGTCTTCGTTCGTTGCTTTCTACCCCCACATCAGAGGCATTCGGGTCCAGCGGAATCTGCCTTTCTTTTTTACGCTTTTTGAGTTTGTCAAAGGAAAGATTTCGCGCCATCGTGATGGACCATGCCTCAACATTCCGGATCGTATCCAGTTCATCTTTTTTTATCCAGAGTTTTAACATGATTTCCTGTACAACATCCTCTGCTTCCTGTTTATCATTTAACAGCATGCAGGCAAACCTGAACAGTTTGGCCCTTACCGGTAATACCTTCAGCTTAAATTCTTCAGCCTGCATTTTAGTGAGAAGACGACGGGTAAAGTGAAATGTTACAAAAAAAATATATTAAAGATTGAGAAAAAATTTTTAAATTTTCCCGGAAATATGTCAATTTCGGAGCTATCATTAAGTAATGAATTATAATTCGCCCGATTTTGCCAAGGAACTCGTATTTAACAGTCTGCTCCTATTAGCCTGTTTTCTGGTTGTTATAGTTTTTTTGTTATGGAGGGCATACCAGGCTAAAAGACGTTCCAATATGATTCTGCATGTCAATAATAAGGAAATTGAGGAACAAAACAGGATGATAAGAAAGGCACAAGAGGAAATCCTGGTAAAAAATGCGGAGTTGATCAAAGCCAAAGAAAAAGCCGAAAGTGCCTCTGTCGCCAAGCAAAATTTTTTATCGAACATGAGTCACGAGATCCGAACCCCGCTGAATGCAATCATCGGATTTTCGGATATCCTTCTGCAGGAAACCCCTAAAAAAGACCAGCTTGAATACCTGAAGGCAATAAGATTTTCCGGTGAAAACCTCCTTGTCCTGGTGAACGATATACTGGATATAACGAAAATAGAAGAAGGAAAAATCGTGATCGAAAAAATCGATTTTGACCTGAAGGAATTATTGCTTCGGATCTGCCAATTGCACAAGAGCAAAGCCAAGGAAAAGGGTCTCGATTTTAAGGTGGATATCGATGAAAATTTACATTCATTAATTAACGGGGACCCGGTTCGCCTAACCCAGATATTGAACAATTTGTTAAGTAATGCCATTAAGTTTACGGAGTCAGGGAATGTGGTTCTTAAGGTCAGACTGCTGGAAAAAAATGACGATACACAGAAAATTTCATTTCATGTAAGTGATACCGGCATTGGTATTTCTGAATCGCAGGCTTCGCGGATATTCGAGCGGTTCGAACAAGGCAATTCGGATACGACCCGAAAATTCGGTGGCTCGGGACTGGGCCTTACCATTACAAAACATTTGCTACAGTTACAGGGCAGTGAGATTTTTCTCGACAGCAGTGCGGATAAAGGTTCCCATTTTTATTTTGACATGACTTATCAATTAGGGGAAAATCCTCAATTATCGGAAAACCTGCTTATCCATGAATATTCCGGCGACGATTTTTTAAAGAATAAAAAGGTACTTCTTGTTGAAGACAATGAAATGAACCTGAAAGTTGCCAAACGATTTTTACAAAAATGGAATATAGCAGTTGAGGAGGCCGTGAACGGGGAAGATGCCGTTAAAATGGCCAACCAAATAAAATTCGACCTGATAATCATGGACCTGCAAATGCCGGTGATGGATGGTTATGAAGCGGTAAACCGGATCAGGAACAACAATCAGAGTTTATCTTCCGCTACCCCGGTAATCGCACTTACGGCCGATGTCATGAGTACGGATATGAATGCAACCATTTTTAACCGCGGCTTCAACGATTTTATAACCAAGCCATTCAACCCTTCGGAACTGAAAAGAAAAATCATTAAGATTCTGATTCCGAATGTTGATAATAAAAATAAAGAACATTAAAAAATTCCGGTTTTCGAGAATTTTTATTCGTAAATGGTGCGTGGCCAATAAAAATTCATATTACTTGACAGTTGACAACTGGAAAGACGTGCCAATTGCCTACTACATTTTTCCACCATGCCTGGTTATAGTGATCAATTAATCCGCCCATTGACCTCTATACAATGTATCCTTACCGGCTATAATAATCCCAGATGATTTTCGCTATGGCAGCAATAATATGTTCATTGGATTCATAACGCTCCATGGAATCCGATACAAAAACGGCAACCGCTAACGCATGGTTCCCGGGTAATTGTATAATCCCTATATCATTAACCGCAGCTGTTAAGCCTTTCCCGTTGGTGCCTGAAAAACCTGTCTTATGGGCAACCGTTGTACCTTCCGGAAGTAAGCCCTTTAATTGTTGTTTCCCGGTTTTGGTATTGACCATTAATTGCCACAATAATTCACGGCTGGAATCAGACAGAATGCTGTCCGAATAAAACTTTTTTAATAATTCAACGGCCGCAAAGGGAGTTATCCAGTTTTTGTATTGTTCTTCCCAGTCCCGATGCATTTCGTTTTCCGTAGCCTTAATCGAAATATCGGTAATACCCAGACCCTGAATATACCGTTCTACGTTTACAGGCCCTCCGTCCAGGCGAAATAAAATATCACAGCCATTATTGTCGCTTTCAGAAACTGCATACTTTAATATTTCCTTTAAAGGTATTTCAACATTGCCCTCAGGGTATTGATCTTTCAGCGGGCTCCAGGTATCGGACCTTAGATCATCTTTGGATAGGTGAATCCGTTGATCGGTTTTCAATTCTTTATTATCCACCCGGTTAAGTATGGCAAGGGCAAGGGGAAATTTAAAAACACTTTGCATCGGGTAGTGATGCGAATTTCCTATCGTTATCGTATCACCGTCCGACAAGTCATAGACTGCGACCCCTATTTGAGCTTTGAATCCACAGATAGCAGAATCAATTTGATGACGTAAATCCTGGGGAAAGCCGGCAGCCGGTAAGAAGATGATAAAAGGAAATAATACGGATTTAATTAATTTCATGAAAAGTAAACTGTTAAAAAATCAAAATATAATAAAAAAATAAAAGGGAATGGTAATAAAGGTCTAATTAATAGAAAATTTGCCGAATTGCATATTTTGTAATTTTTTATGATTTATTTTTGATTTTATAAATAAATAATCGAATTTCGTGTTCCTGATTTTTAAAAGAATATTATTTTACATATTCCGGAGTTGAAAAAATGTTAAGAATTAAAAATATAGTATCTCTTATTATTGTTATCGTGGTGATCTCTCTGTCCGACAGGTGAGAAAGGA
>CAYNCU010000073.1:0-929 GCA_964395765.1 uncultured Roseivirgaceae bacterium
TGAAATGTGATGAAAATTACCTAAGGATGTTTAATATTCCTGTTGTTGAGGGAAGGAATTTTTCAGAAGATCATGCTATGGACAGCAGTAATTATATCATTAATGAATCCGCCGCCAAACGAATGGGATTGGACAATCTGGTCGGTACCCCGGTGAGATTACCGCAAAAAGGAACTATTATTGGTGTTGCGAGAGATTTCATTGGTAATTCCCTGAAAAATAATATATACCCGCTGATCATTGCCTTCCGCCCGTCCGAAACCAACACGATCTTTTTTAAATACCAGGCAGGAAAGCTTGACGAAGCCCTTGCTAGGGTTAAACAGGTGGCAACGGAATTCGACCCGGATCACCCGATATCCTTTTCCTTTTTCGATGAGGAATTTAACAGGATGTATTCTGATACGATTATCACCGGAAAGCTGTCGATTTATTTCACCCTTATTGCCTTGTTAATATCGGGCCTGGGATTGTTCGGTATAGTTTCCTTTACCATGGAAAGGCATATGAAACAAATCGGCATCCGGAAGATCCTGGGTGCCAGTGTCCAGTCTCTCATCAGGATGTTCAGCGGTGATTTTCTGAAATGGATATCGTTGAGTTTGATCGGTGGAATCCCGGTAGCATATCTGCTTATGCATAAATTCCTTGGCCAATATGTTTATCACGTAAATCTGAACCCCTGGGTATTTTTCCTTGCTATTTCGGTCATTATATTATTTACCTTACTAATAGTAGTTATAAGATCCCTGGTTGCGGCCAATGCCAACCCGATTGATATTATCAGGGAGGAATAAACATTTATTTTTAAATTCTTTATCACGTGGTTGTAAAAATCGGAGCTGTTGATCACCCAAAACCGGAGCATATTGACCATGGCGCCGATTTTGATTGACCCCCCATACGGGTATTTGAGTTTTAGAATTATT
>CAYNCU010000073.1:1029-17773 GCA_964395765.1 uncultured Roseivirgaceae bacterium
TAAAATACAATTAGTTTAATTCCATTCGTAAATAAGATATCATAAAATTTATTTGTGGTCAACGCGCCTGGTTTTGGGCGGTCGGTCTACCGGATTTTGCAAGGAGAGCCTTATGCTAAAGGATGAGATTTTCAAAAGCTTTTCGTCACACTGGAAGGCTGCCTAATTTTGAAGGTAAAAATTATGAGAAAAGTCGTTTGATGAGTGCAAAATAAATGACTTCAGGCGTGGAATTAAATCATGCTTGCTTTGATATGTAAAACTGAATTAATAAATTACTAGATGGTACAAGTAAGTCTTTTTAATATCTCGTGCAAATTGGTTTTCGACCAGGCTTTATTTGATTCTAAAATATAGGTTGTTGGAATATTCAAATTATAGTAGAAAATAATTTCATTTATGGGGCCGCTATAGATCAATCAAAATAACTCTACTATGTTCGCAGCTTATTTAAAAAAAACAATTAGGAGATTTTCCAGAAATAAATTATTAACACTCATTAATATTCTTGGGCTTTCACTGGGAATCGGCACAAGCATTTTAATATTTTCCTATGTAATCTTTCAGAAAAGCTTTGATGAATTTCATAAGAATTCTGGCAGGTTATACAGGATAGCCCTGGAAATCCGAAAACAAAATGGACAGATAGAACATAGTGCGCAGAATTATCCGGCTTTAGGTCCGGCCTTAAAAAATAATTTTACAGGGATTCAGGATTATACACGGATGTATCTGGCAACAGGTGGTGCTAATACCTGTACAATTTCTTATAATGATAACAGTGATCCTGTAGTCTTTAATCAAACTGATGTTTACTACGCTGATGCTTCCTTCCTGGATATGTTTACCTTCCCGCTCAAATCCGGGGATAAGTTATCTGCACTTAAGAATCCATATTCAATTGTCCTTACTCATGAACAGGCATTAAAATATTTTGGTCATGAAGAAGCTATCGGAAAAACCCTGACTGTCGATATAGATGGAGGCAGGAACCAGTTCACGGTTACGGGTGTATTAAAGGATCTTCCGGAAAACACTCATTTTAATTTCGACTTCCTTCTATCTTATAGCTCATTGTCTGATCCTGATTTTCAAAATGCCTGGGACTGGAATGAGTTTTATACCTATGTCCTGTTAACGCCCGGTACGAAACTTAAAACAATTCAAGATAAGCTTTCGGGATTTATCAATAAATACATAGGTGAGAAAGACAAAAAATATGGTTTATATGAGTCTTTTATTTTTCAACCTGTCAATAAAATTCATCTTGGGTCGCACCTTGCTGAAGAAATGAAAAGGAATGGGAGTCAATCGACGGTTAATATATTGATGGTTGCTGCCGTTGCAATATTGTTGTTTGCTTTGATTAATTATTTAAACCTGTCATTCGGAATTTCCATCAACCGTTTAAAGGAAGTTGGTATTAGAAAAATATTAGGAGCTGACCGAACGGGGATTATCAGGCAACTAACAGGAGAGAATTTTCTTCTTGTCACATTGGCATTACTATTATCATTGGGCTTACTGTTCGTTTTTAAAAATAAACTTTCAACATTAACGGATTTACCAGCAGTAATTGTATCGCCGGGTAATAGGGAATTAATTTTTACTTTAATTATTATTGTTGGTATTACATATCTCGTCGCATCCGTTCCCGCTTTTCTTATTTCATCTTATAAGCCTGGATTATCAGCAAAGAAAGAAAGTGTTTTGGTAATGGGTGGATTGTCAATCAGAAAATCTTTATTAATTATACAATTTGCCATATCAGTAATCCTTATCGGATCGGCAATATCCATTCAGAAACAAATTAAACTTCTGATAATTCAAAATCCTGGTGCGGATATCCATAATGTTCTGGTAATTCATGCCCCGAATTATTCCTATGACGACACGACGTACTTTAAAACTTATCAGGAATTTAAAAATTCAATCGAACGCTCTTCAGCCATATCGGATATCACTCCCTCATCCAGTATTCCCGGAATGGAAAACAACTGGTCGATGACCGGCGTGATACGACGACAGGGGGTTGATCGCCATGAGGCGGGGACGTATTATTTTGCTGAGTCGGATAACAACTACATTGATTTTTTCAAATTTAGTATGGTGACTGGAAGAAATTTCTCTAACGATTACAAATCTTCATCTTCGGATATTATTATAAACGAAACCGCCAGTAAAACACTTGGGTTCGATGATCCCACGGATGCCATCGGTCAAAAAATAATTATGGCTCAATATGGAGATCGAAAAGAATACTCAACTGTTGTAGGTGTGATTAAGGATTTTCACCAGGAATACGGCCGGAAAAAAATCCTACCGCTTATTTTCTGGACTCATCCGGGAATCAATCTATACTATTGCATAAAGTTCACTAACAGGGAATCATTGAAGAGTTCTATCGGTTTAATTAAAAGTCAATGGAAACGATTTTATCCTGGAAATTACTTTGATTCCTTTTACCTTGACGATTATTATAATAAACAATTTACATCCGAATTATCTTTCAAACATTCAATAACTGTTTTTACTTATGAGGCGCTGATTATTGCATGTTTGGGAATCCTGGGCATATCAGTCATATCGACAACTAAAAGACTCAAAGAAATTGGAGTACGGAAAGTATTAGGGGCCACATCCGGTAATATAATACAACTCCTTTGTAGTGATTATTTAAAATTGATTCTGATTTCAAATATAATCGGTCTTCCTGTCGGATACTGGCTAATTAACAAGTGGCTATTGAATTATGCTTACCGGATTCATCCGGGATGGTGGTTTTATATTCTGCCGGGTGTTATAATTTCATTCAGCACTTTAATTATTATCAGTTATCAGATTATTGTTTCAGTTAGAACAAATCCGGCCAGGATCCTGCAATATGAATAGAATTCAATTTAGATTGTGACTAGCTAAAAAGAATTGAATATGATTTATCAATATGTGAAGTTCATTTTTCGTATTTTTTTGAAGGATCGTTTTTTTTCGATCCTGAATATACTTGGCCTGAGCCTTGGGATTGCAGTTAGTATAATAGTTATTCTGATACTTAATAGCGATCTGAATTACGACAAGGACAATAAGAATTATAAAAGGATTTATAGATTGGGATGTAAAGAAATCATTAATGGAAATGAATATAACGGTGCTGAAACCCCGTATGCTTTAGGGCCCATCGTTAAAAATGAAATTTCGGGTATTAATAATTTTGTAAGGATCATACCTTGGGGAAAGACTTTGGTTAAATATCAATCAGATGATGAAAAGTCCTTTTACGAAGAAAACATAATTCAGGCTGATTCATCTTATTTCAGTATTTTCACTGCTCATTTTATTGCAGGAAATTCAAACACTTGTCTATCGAATTTAAATTCTATAGTACTAACAAGATCGGTAGCCGAAAAATACTTCGGGGATGAAAACCCGATTAATAGATTCCTTTTAATTAACAATGAAGCCTGGAAGGTTACAGCAGTAATAAACGATCTCCCCGAAAACACCCATCTGAAATTCGGAATTCTACTATCAATGCCCCATGATGAATCGACTCCGAAATCAGAAGATTTTTGGAGTAGTTACGATGTGTTTACTTATTTATTATTCAATAAAAAATATGGAGTAACAGATTTTTATAGCCAGTTCCCAGCTATTTACAATAAATACTTCAAGTCATTTGGCAAAGGGATAAATGGAGAATTTAGTCCTGTCCTCGAGCCTTTAACGAAAATCCATTTTTATTCCACTCTTGAAGGGGACTTCCCTCATGGAAATATTACCTATTTATATTCATTTGCCGGTATCGGATTTTTTATTATCCTGCTAGCCTGTATAAATTATATCAACCTGTCAACCGCCAAAGCAACCCGCAGGGCAAAGGAATTGTCCGTGAAAAAAGCACTGGGATCCGGAAGATGGCATCTTATTTTTTCGGTTCTTAGTGAATCAATCCTTTTATCTTACCTCGCCTTAATTATTGGTATTGGCTTCCTGATACTTATTTCGTTTTACCCTGAATTGACCTCCGCGGTTGGACTGAATTTTACCGCTGATATTATCGATAATAAAATATTGATAGGAGTTATTTTATTAGCACCATTGTTCATTGGAATTCTTTCAGGATTATATCCATCAATTTATCTTACAGGTTTTTCTGTAAAAGATGTTCTGAAAGGTGGCTCTCTTTATCGCGGTTCCGGCTTTGGCTTTCGTAGAATTTTAATAGTTATCCAATTTTCTACATCCTTGTTTGTGATACTATTTGTTTTATTTATGAACAGGCAAATCCATTATATCAAAACCAGAAGCCCTGGATTTGATAGAAATAATATTCTCGTTTTGCCAATAGAAGACACAAAAATTAAGAATCATTTTTCGGTATTTAAGAATAGATTATTTGAAAATCCGGATATACTTTCTGTTACGGCAGCCAATTCTGTAACTGGAATACAATCTACGCTGGACTACTATATTTTATTTGCCGATATAGATGGTGAAATGACTTTAAAACAATTTGCCCTTTTATTTGTCGGCGATGATTTTTTTAAAACCTTGAATTTGAAGATAATAAACGGCAGAACTTTTTCGAATTCTGATAACGAAAATGTAATTAATAGTGAATTTATCGCAAATGAAACGGCTGTAAAACAAATGGGATGGGTCAAGAATGCAATTGGAGAGAAAATAAAATTTTATCATGCTAAAGAACCCGGCACTATTATCGGAGTAGTAAATGACTTTAACTTTAATTCATTATATAATCCGGTAGAACCACTATTAATCAGAAAAACTTCTCCTGATAAAGAATCATATGTTCTGATTAAATATAAAAATAATCTACATGACATGATAAAGTATGTTGATGAATGCTGGAAAGCATATGATAAGGACAATCCCTTTGAGTATTTCATGCTGAACCAACGAATGAACGATCAATACGACCATGATGAAGCTCAATTTAAAATTCTTTCAACTCTATCCGTCATATGTATTTTCATTTCAATGCTGGGTCTGATGGGCTTGTCGGCTTATAATGCATCAAGACGAACAAGAGAAATTGGCATCAGGAAAGTCCTAGGCGCAGATGTAGGCTCCATCGTCTATTTACTCTACAAGGAAATTATGATATTAGTAATCATTGCCATTGCGATTGTTATTCCATTTGAATTTTATACTGTAAATAGATGGCTTGATAATTTTGCTTTTCATATCAATGTAAATTATTATTTATTTATAATTATTGGTTTAATGACTTTGCTGTTCACATTTATTATTGTTTCATTGTATTCAATCAAAACAGCTAAAACCAATCCAGTTGAGATTTTAAAATATGAATAATCGACAGGATTTAAAGAACCAAATAATAGAATACCTCCAAAAGGCGGATGACCGGTTTATCAGACTGGTATATGGGATGATTGAAGCTGATCGTAAAATGGTAGTGGGGTTCACTCCCGATAATAAACCAATTACCAGGGAAGATTTGATTTCGAGGGCCCGGCGTTCCGAAGATGATGTAAAGAGGGGTAGAGTCAAGAGTTCTGAACAAGTCAGGAAAGAATTGACCAGCTGTAAAAATCGGAGCTGTTGATCACCCAAAACCGGAGCATATTGACCATAGCTGCCGATTTTGATTGACTCCCCATCCTGGTATTTGTGTTTTAGAATTATTTAAAATACAATTAGTTTAATTCCATTCGTAAATAAGATATCATAAAATTTATTTGCGGTCAACGCGTTCGGCTTTGGGTAGACAGTTTGCCGGATTTTGCGGCAAGGCGGTCCGGACGGATTTTTCCCCGCTTACAACATCGTTATGGTGTTATTGACGCATAAAGGCGCTGCCTGATATGGGCCTTGAGGTGACGCTAACCCATGATCACAAAAAACGCATATGCGTGATTTATGTAAGACTCTTCAATGATTGTGTAGCACTTTACTTCAAAACTTATCCTTCCTTTAGGGTCTCAATTCACAGATTGTCAGGTATGCCTATTCAAATAAATAAATAATATTATGAAAACGAGTTTTAAAATTTTTCTTATTGCCATGGCTCTTATGTTTATGCAGTCATGCGGATCGAAGACTGAAAAAAATAATGATGCATCAGTAGCAAAAGAGACCCCATCGATGGCTGAAAATAGAGCCAAAATGGAAAAATTAACAGCTGAACGAGCTGAGCGGAGAAGAATTCAATGGGAGGAACTTTCAAAGACCACACCGAGTTACAAGGAAAAAGACGGAAATGTTGTATACAACAAAGCAGAGACAGAACCTGCTTATAACGGTGGTAGTAAGGCTATGAAACAGTACCTGCATGATAACATAAAATACCCTTCACAGGCACAAGAAAACCAATTAGAAGGAACTGTATTTGTTGACTTTATAATTACCAAAACCGGAAATGTTCGTGAAGTATCAGTGGCTGATAATACAAATGAAAATGTTGATCCCAGTTTTCGCGCTGAAGCAATTAGGGTTGTAACTTTAATGCCAAATTGGTTACCCGGTCGCCAGCATGGTATCGCAGTAGATGTAAAATTCAGCATTCCGATTACATTTGAATATTCCGATGATGATGATCCCAATACGTTGATACTGACCCCCATGATCAGGTCCTGACATTTGAAAGAGCATAGCTCCGGGATGCCAGTGCTCTGTTGTATCGCTATCGGAGATCATAACTAATGCCGACATTCCAATTGAATCCCGGCCATGGTGAAATATTACTTTGGATGGCTTGGGTTGCCTGGAAAAATATTGAAACGGGAATATTACGTAAAGAGAAAGCGATTTTGGGGGTAATAAATACCCCGTCATTTTCACCGGTGTAATTAATATAGAAAAGCATGATGTTAACCCCGGCTAAGCCCTTTTTCCCGATAGGAATTTCCGACCGGTCATAGGTCAGGCAAATGAAGTGGCCGCTAAGACTTCCGGTTTCCTGGCCATTATCGCTCCAGTAATCCAGTGAAAAGGTTGAAGCGGAAGAAAACTTATAAATTGCTGTCATTGAAAAGGCAAAATATCTTTCCGCTTTCAGTATTTCAATGCCGTTTATGCTTAACCCGGAACAATAAGTACTGAAATTAACGCCCGCTTTCAGGTCGAATTTAGGGCGGGCAATAATTTTATAATGAAACCAGTTATCAATGAACCAGGGCTTCATTGCGAGACCGTAAGCAAGAACCGGATCATAGCTGAATCTTCCTTTTACAAGGTTCACCGAACAAATAAATGCAGGCTTGCCAAGTGAAAATGCCGGAATGGACGCTATGCCATTACTGTTTAAACTGAAAGAGGCATCAGGCTCGATTAATTTTTTATGTTCACCCTGTTTTTCCTGTGAATAGGTGATGGAGGATATAAAGACGAACAGTAAACTGATTGTAATTCTCATATTATTTTTTTATTGTATAAACAGTTCAGATATTCAAGGCAAATCCGCTTGCTCCTCTACCTTTGAATCAGTAATATTTTTTTCAATGCCCTTCTTCGGGTTATGCCTATCTTAAAAAATCAATTCCCAAATTAAATCCGGTCCTCATATGCAATATGTCAAAAAAATAAACCCGGTTATGAAAAAAATTCTTTCAGTATATCGGTTATAAAGTTTAATCAAATTAGAAATAGAATCAAGAATAAAAGACTTAAATTACACGAATCGTTTTTTATTTGTATTAATAAACTTAAATACACTTCAATTCCTCTTAATTTGCAATAGATGCAGGCTGAACTTTATAATTTATAAAATCGAAAAATCGGAACAAACCAATCATAATCAAAATATTCAAGGCGTTGCTTGTTAGATTTGCTTATCGGAATTATTTCCGGGTTTAAATTATGAAATTATTCAGGAAAGAAAGCTTTCAATATATCAAAGACAACGGGAAACTCATCTCCCAGATCATCCTGGCCGTTTTTTTTATTGCTCTGGCCATCTGGTTTTTCCGGCATGAGCGGCCTGAAGTCCAAAAGATCCAGCAAACCCTCATCAATGGTGATAAGTGGTGGGTGCTGGCCGGAATTCTGTTCGTGATCCTTTATATTGTTTGCCAGGGACTGATGTATGTTGCCTCCTTTGCCGCGGTCGGCAGCCGCTTGAATCTGGGTGACGCAGTAATATTATTCCTCAAAAGAAATTTTATATCCGTATTCCTTCCGGCCGGCGGTGTTTCATCACTGGCTTTTTTTAACAGGGATGTTGAAAAAACCGGCATCAACAAGACCAAGGCTTATTTTGCTTCTTCCATCTATGGATTTGTAGGGATACTATCGGTGGTAGTACTGGCGATACCGGCATTTACATTTGCTATTTTCACCGGGCAGGTTGATACCGTAAAATGGATTGAACTTGCTGCCGTTGTGATTTTATTATTTCTTTTATTGCTGGTATATTATTCGATCGTTAAAAACGGGATCTTTTATAAATGGATTTTGAAAATTTTCCCGTCAGCGGAATTTTTCATAAATGATCTGAAAAATAATAATATTAATAAACGGCAATTGTGGATTACTATCGGCTATTCCATTCTTGTCGATATCGTCGGCATCAGTCATATTTATATAGCCTCGGCCGCCCTTCATTATTCCGTTTCATTTCTTACGGCATTAATTGTTTACGTGGTCGTAGTAATATTCCTTATCATTCAGCCATTCCTGCGGGGGCTGGGGGCTATTGAATTTTCAATGACCTATGTTTTGGTGCAGGCCGGCCTCGGTGAGGTACAGGCGATCGCCATCACGCTTCTTTTCAGGTTCTTTGAATTCTGGCTCCCCCTCGTGGCGGGAATTATAAGCTTCCTGGTTAAAGTGGATAAGCTGTTGATGAGGATTCTTCCAGCAATTCTTCTTTTCCTTTTAGGGATTGTAAATATCATATCCGTGCTCACACCGGCATTGCCGGAAAGGTTAAGAGTACTACGACAAATTTTCATCCCCGACGTCATTTATCTATCCAATACATTCGTGCTCATCACCGGACTTTTTCTCCTGGTTACCGCTGCTTTCATGATGAAGGGTTTGAGGATGGCATGGTGGTTTTCACTGGTTCTTAGTGTCGGTTCTTTTTTCGGGCATATTATTAAAGGTATCGATTTTGAAGAAGCTTCGATTGCTTTACTCGTTATCATTATTCTTTACGTTACCAGGAAAGAATATTATGTGAAACATAATCCCAAATTAAGGTCGGTTGGTTTGCAGACCGCTCTTTTAAGTGTAGCGGCTGTATTGGTATTCGGAACCGTGGGTTTTTACTTCCTCGATAAAAAACATTTTCATATTGACTTCAGCTTGTTGCAATCGATCCGTTACACCCTGCAGAATTATTTCCTGGTCGGAAGCGCCGACCTCATCCCGCATGATAGACTGGCCCTGAATTTTATTTTAATCATTAAGATCAGCGGATTCGGATCGCTCGCTTTCCTCGTGTATTCTCTGGTCCGGCCGTACGTAATTAAAATGGCCCCCTCCGAAGAGGAAATAAAGCGCGCTAAATTTATGGTTGATAAATTCGGCCATTCTCCGCTTGATTATTTCAAAACCTACTTCGATAAAATGATTTTTGCCCCCGGGCATCTGAATGCCTTTATCGCTTACCGGGTAAGCGGAAATTTTGCCATTGCCCTGGAAGATCCTGTGGCAGAAAGCGTGGAGGACATGAAACAATGCATCCGCGAATTTGGCCGTTATTGTTATGAGAATGGAGTTAAGGATTTGTACCACAGGGTTCCGAAAGGTAGCCTTCCGGTTTATTATGAACTTTCAAAGAAAAGCCTGTTCCTGGGACAGGAGGCGGTAGTCGATCTTACTGCTTTTTCCCTCGAAGGAAGAGATAAAAAGCCGATCCGGAATGCCCTGAATAAAGTATCGGAAAGGGGATTTTTCGCAAGGATTAATGAAGCCCCTTTAAACGACGGATTGGTTCAGAAACTCAGGGCGGTAAGCGATGACTGGCTCAAGACCAACCAGCGCGATGAACTTATTTTTGCCCAGGGAATGTTCCTGGAAGAGGAAATCAAATATCAGACTGTTATCACCGTAGAAAACAAGGAGGAAAAAGTAGTCGCCTTTGTCAATATCATCCCGGATTATGTTGAAAATGAAGGAACCTATGACCTGGTGAGGAAAACGGCCGACTCACCCAACGGAACCATGGATTTCCTGATGATTGAGCTTTTTAAATATTTCACTTCCCAGGGTATCCGTTTCATTAACCTGGGTATTGCTCCTCTTTCCGGACTGGAGGTGGCCCAATCCTTTCCCGAGCGTTCCATGAAATTCGCTTACGAAAAGATCCGTTCATTTTCCCATTACCGCGGTCAGCGGGAATATAAGGAGAAGTTCAACCCGGTCTGGTCCGATCAATACCTGATTTATAACCACGATTATGATCTATTGCAGGCTCCAATGGTACTTTCCAATGTAATTAAGTTGTAAAATATTGATTAACAACTAGTTATAATTTTATTATTCAAATCGAAACCCTTAATCCTTATTATACGTATCTATAAATAATTTACGATTTAAGTAAAATAATGTATAAATCGTATATTTGTTAAAATTTCGTATACAATGGCACAAAACGGGAATTTATCTGAAAATAAAAAATACCAGCACCTAATTTCCACCGCCCATGATCTTTTCTGGAAACATGGATTCAAAAGGGTGACCATTGAGGAAATCTGTCATGCGGCTGGCGTCAGTAAAATGACTTATTATAAATTTTTTCCGAATAAAATCGAGCTCGCTAAAACCGTGTTCAATAAAGTTATTGATGAAGGTGTATCGGCCTTTCATAATTTAATGATTTCAGACATTTCCCGTGAAGAAAAAATCAAAAAGATATTATTAATGAAATTTGAAGGGACGAACAATATCAGCCAGGAATTCCTGCGTGATTTTTACAATCATTCGGATAGTGAGCTGGCCAGGTTCGTAGAGAGTAAAATTCAAGAGGTGTATGAAGGGGCCCGTTCTGAATTCAGGCTGGCGCAGCGAAACGGGTTGTTCAGAAAAGATATTAACATGGATTTCTATTTCAATCTCACCTTAAGGATCGATTATGCCGACCCATCGCTGGCAAAGTTTTTTAAGACCCCTCAGGAAATGGTGATGGCGGTAGTAGATCTTTTCCTGTATGGAATTTCTCCGCGTGAAAAATGAATGCCATTCAAAAATATATTGTGATCATAGGGCTACTTCAGCTTTGTTCTTATAACAGCTTTGCCCAGGACTCCCTGTCCTTTTCCGGCGAACTGATCGGCTGGACCAATATTAATACGGGTAATGAGCTCCCGGTATGGTTCGGGGGCAGATATATTCCTGAACTCGACTATGGGATCCGTTTTCCTAAAAATAAATTGATTGACTTTGAAGCCTCCGCCAATATTTACGGAACTTTGGGATTTCACCCTTTTGATAGTGTTAACACTAGTGGAAGGATAAAGCCTTACAGGATTTGGGCAAGATATTCTACCCGTCAATTTGAATTACGGCTGGGCCTGCAGAAAATAAATTTCGGTTCGGCAAATATTTTACGGCCCTTGATGTGGTTTGACCAGATTGATCCGCGCGATCCGCTTCAGTTGACCGACGGGGTTTGGGGTGCCCTGGGCCGCTATTATTTTTTAAATAATGCCAATATATGGTTATGGTGTCTTTACGGCAACAAGAATCCAAAGGGATGGGAGTTCGCAGGGACTTCTAAAAATTATCCTGAATTGGGCGGAAGGTTTCAATACCCGGTTCCCAGGGGGGAAGTTGCCGTCTCTTATCATCATCGCTATGTGGATACAAGCCCGCTGGAATCATCCCTGCCTGCTTATGAAAAAGCACCGGAAAACCGGCTGGGCCTTGACGGCCGGTTGGACCTGGGCATCGGACTGTGGTTTGAAGGGGCATGGGTTAATAATAAAGATAACCTTGGAATTTATACGAATCAGAAGTTTTTTAATATTGGCGCCGATAATACTTTCGGGATCGGCAATGGAATTCATGCGGTGGTGGAACAATTATTGGTTTCATACAGCGAAAAATTTTCCCCCTGGACTAACGGTATTTCCTTTACCGGGTTAACTTTATCCTACCCGGCTGGAATATTCGATAACCTGAGCGCTATTTTTTATTACGATTGGACGCATCGCTCACTATACAATTTCTTTTACTGGCAACGGCAGTTTGATAAAATCACTTTATATCTTATGATCTATTGGAATCCCCGGAATTATAAAATACCATTAACGACCGGTTCTGAAAATTTATATGGCGGCAAGGGGATCCAACTTATGTTTGTTTTCAATCATTAAAAATCATATGGAAAATTCATCAATAATCTCCATTCACCAACTCGTCAAACGCTTCCCGATGGGTAAGGGTGAATTTACGGCCTTGAAAAATATCAACCTCGATTTCCATGAAGGGGAATTTACAGGACTGGTCGGTCCTAGTGGCTCCGGGAAGACTACTTTATTAAATATAATCGGTTCGCTCGATGTGCCGACAGAAGGAGAGGCTGTTGTTTTGGGAAATTCAATTAAGAACCTGAGCGCAAAACAGGCAGCAAAACTCAGGAAACAAAATCTCGGCTTCATTTTCCAGAGTTATAACTTGCTGAATGTACATACGGTTTATGAAAATGTTGAATTTCCTTTGCTATTACTGGATTTTTCAGGAAGCGTAAGAAACAAAATGGTGATGGATGCGCTCGAATGGGTAGGATTGACGGATAAGGTAAAATCCAAGCCGCCGCAACTCTCGGGGGGTGAGTGTCAGCGGGTGGCCATTGCCAGGGCTATGGTAAAAAAACCATCACTCGTTTTGGCCGATGAGCCGACAGCAAACCTGGATGCAGCAAATTCCCATAATATTCTTAAAACCATGGAATCGTTGAACAGGGAATTGAAGACAACCTTCCTTTTCGCAACTCATGATGAAAAGGTGATCGGTTACTTACGCAGGAAAATTTTTCTCGTCGACGGAAAAGTAGACAAAGACGAATCTGTCACCCACTTAAATCATTAAGACGATGAAACTAGCAATTAAATTGGCCTACCGGAACCTGATAGGCGCCGGTTTGAGAACGTGGCTGAACGTGATTGTCCTATCCTTTTCATTTGTGGTGATAATATATGCCAAGGGCATCCTGGTGGGTTGGGACCGGCAGGCGAAAAGAGATATGAAAAACTGGGAGATCGGCAACGGTCAATACTGGCAGGAATCTTATGATCCCTATGATCAGTTTACCCTTAGCGATGCACACGCTTTAATTCCCGCCTCCCTGAAACCTGAAATTGATAGTGGTGCATTAGTGCCGGAACTGATTACCCAGGGAACTATTTACCCGGAAGGCAGGATGCAGTCGGTCCTTATAAAAGGGATCGATCCGCAGCAGCGCCTGCTCAGGCTTCCGACACAAAAACTGGATACTGCCGTTGGAGCTGTCCCGGCCATTATCGGATCCAACATGGCAAAAGATAACCGGTTGAAAATTGGGGATTACGTTACCCTACGCTGGCGGGATACCAATGGGACCTTTGACGCAACGGATATAATTATTACCTCAATTTTTAATACGAATGTCCCCACCGTTGATGTTTCACAGGTCTGGATCCCGCTTAAAAAGTTGCAATCCATGATGTCGCTCCCCGGAGAAGCTACTATAATAACCTACGGAGATAAGGATCAGTCACCGGCTCAGCTGTCAGGCTGGAAGTTAAAAACTTTTAAAGCACTGGTAGCCGATCTTGAAAAAATGATTAAAACAAAATCTGTAGGGCAATCTATCTTCTATTCCATTTTATTGCTTCTTGCCATGCTGGCGATATTCGATACGCAGGTTTTATCGATTTTCCGGAGACAAAAGGAAATAGGGACCTATATCGCTCTCGGATACACACGGCATGAAGTGGTAGGACTCTTTACGGTGGAAGGAACCATGCATGCGATCCTGGCCGCAATAGCAGCCGCGATCTATGGAATACCGCTTTTTATCTGGCAGGCAAAAACCGGTATTACCTTACCCGGGGATTACAGCAAATACGGCATCACAATGGCCAGTACAATGTATCCTGTATACAGTGTCGGCCTGATCCTGACCACCACATTTATTGTATGCCTGACCACGGCAGTAGTAAGTTACCTGCCTTCAAGGAAAATAGCGAAAATGAATCCAACAGAAGCTTTAAGGGGGAAATTACAATGATACGATTTCTATTTAAAGGACTTATCCGGGATAAAAGCAGAAGCCGGTTGCCTGTTATCGTGGTGGCTGTGGGTGTGATGCTTTCCGTTTTTATGCATGCCTATGTTACCGGTATCATGGGCGATTTGGTGGAACAGACCGCAAAGTTTTCCGGTGGCCATGTAAAAGTAATGACCAGGGCTTATGCTGAAAATTATAACCAGTTGCCGAATGACCTGGCTATGCTGGATGTTAGCAAGATCAATGCAAAGCTTGATAGTGCCTTCCCGGAAATCGACTGGGCCAACCGGATCAGGTTCGGCGGCTTGATCGATGTTCCGGATAGCAGCGGTGAAACACGAAGCCAGGGCCCGGCAATGGGTATGGGAATCGATCTGTTATCCCCTCATACAAAAGAAATCACAAGGCTTAATCTTAATAAATCCCTGGTGCGTGGTCATTTGCCCGCAAAGCCGGGGGAAATATTATTGAGTGATGAGTTTGCCCGGAAATTGAATGTCAACCCGGGTGAAGAGGTTACGTTTATCGGTTCTACCATGTATGGCGAGATGTCCTTTTATAATTTCAAAGTGTCGGGCACTTTACGATTCGGCACAACGGCCATGGACCGGGGAACCGTTATTGCCGATATAACAGATGTGCGAAAGGCATTGGATATGAATAATGCCACCGGTGAAATTGTCGGGTTTTTCCCCGAAGGTTACTATGACGATGCTTTTGCCCAACCTGTGATGGCCAAGTTTAAAAGAGTATTTCCTGATAAAGGGGATCAATATGAACCTGTGATGGTCACATTACGGAATGAGGAAAGTATGTCCATGTATATTGATTTGTCAAAAGATATGGGCACCATCATAACCTTGATTTTTATGGTTGCCATGTCATTGGTCCTCTGGAATGCAGGATTGTTGGGAGGGCTCAGGCGTTATGGTGAAATCGGTGTGCGGCTGGCGATAGGCGAAGAAAAAGGACATGTATACAAGACCATGATTTATGAATCGGTTATGATCGGTATTGCCGGAACTCTCATCGGAACGGCATTAGGCCTCGGATTTGCATGGTTGTTACAGAAATACGGATTGAGCATCGGCGAGTTCACCAAAAATTCAACTTCAGCCGTGATGATGCCCAATGTTGTACATGCGCGAATAACACCTGCCGATTTTTATATCGGTTATATTCCCGGTGTTATTTCAACAGTTATTGGAACCATGCTGGCAGGAATAGGAATTTATAAACGTAAAACATCTCAGTTATTTAAAGAACTGGAAGCTTGATAAAAATATATATAAATGAAAATGAAAGCACTATTATTAAATCTGACAATCTTAATGATATCGTTTCAGACCTTTTCCCAGGATGCAGAAACCATATTAAAAAAAGTGGACCAGAACATGTCTTCGAAAAACAGGATCTTTGAATCCACTATGATCATTAACGGCAGGCGGGCAAGTCGTACCATCACCTCAAAAACCTGGTCGGAAGGTGATGCAAAAGCATTTACGGAATATCTTTCCCCGGCAAGGGAAAACGGTACAAAGATGCTGAAACTGGAAGGCTTATTGTGGATTTATTCTCCGTCCACCGATCGTACCATACAGATCTCGGGAAACATGCTTCGCCAGTCGGTGATGGGATCCGATCTTTCCTATGAAGATATGATGGACGACAGGAAACTGACGGATGTTTACAACTCGAAAGTTACCGGTGAAGAAAAAATAGAGGACAGGAATACCTGGGTGATTCAGCTGAATGCAAAAGTTGAGGATGTAGCCTATGCATCAAGAAAAATATGGATAGATGAGGAACGCTATGTTCCTTTGAAAGAAGAATTGTATGCCAAAAGCGGCCAGTTGTTGAAAAGAATAGATTTAAGTGATGTTAAGCAAATCGAAGGCCGTTGGTTTCCGACTACTTTTGTTTACAAGGATATGCTGAAAGAAGGGGACGGCACCAGGTTCATGATGTCAGACATAAAATTTAATCAGGATATTCCTGATTATATATTCACAAAAGCCGCCCTGAAAAAATAATTAACTGGCATTTAGGGGAAATAGTATAAATTCGAATTCCGCGATACGATTTACTGATCACAGATCAAAAATCAGAAATCAAAAATCAATAGCTTTCAATATTGATTGCTGCATCGGGCAGCTCCTCACTTGAGGCTTTTAAAATGATAGTTCCTTTTATCTTTACGGATTTAATGATTACCAGGCACCTCCCTTTCCATGCCTTCCGCTGAGATTGCGTATAACTTTCCAAACTGACAGGGTTCGCATTGCCTACGCCAATGATCTCTCCCGGACCATTGATGGTAAATCTTACGAGGTTCTCCGATTTGGGATTTCTGATTCCATTTTGATCCGTTAATTCTACGGTTATATACGAAAGGTCCTGACCATTTGCCATTATCGCGGTACGATCCGCGGATAAATGGATCTGACTGAAAGGCCCGGTTGTAATTAGCTCATCCCGTGCCACCGCCTGCGACCCATTGTATCCTGACGCTTTTAGTACGCCGGGCTGGTAAGGCACTTCCCA
>CAYNCU010000074.1:0-17769 GCA_964395765.1 uncultured Roseivirgaceae bacterium
TAAATTGTTTATGGTCAATAAAAAGCTTGATGATGTAAAAAGAACACTGAGTGTTCACGGCGATTTTGAAAGTGTTGACGGCATATTGCCCGGAATGTATGCCAAAGCGGAAATTTATGTCAGCGAGAAACCCGGAAGAGTCTTACCGGTGGATGCCATATACAAAGGCGAAAAATTCAGCCTGATATTTGAACTCATTAAAAACAATGACAGGTTTTTAATAAAGCCGGTTTCTGTACAGACGGGGAGGGAATACGGAGATTTTACAGAAGTAATATTTCCTGGAGATTCAGCGTTATCCGGATCCGGAAAACAATTTGCCATGCATGGTTTATATTACCTTGCCTCCTTAATTCCCGGAAATTGAAATATCTTAGCTAATAAAACTGCACAAATGCAATCACCTGATATTGAAAAACTGAAATACCCGATCGGCAGGTACACAAAACCGGAACCCATTACAAGTGAATATATTAATAACTGGATCCGGGACATTGAAGCTTTGCCCGGACAGGTAAAAGAACTGGTTAATAACCTGGATGATAAAAAACTTGAACTTCGGTACAGGCCCGGGGGGTGGAGCATCCGGCAAGTGATTAATCACTTGGCCGACAGTCATATGAACAGCTTTATCCGTTTTAAACTGGCATTAACGGAAGATAAACCGACTATCAGACCCTATCTGCAGGAAAAATGGGCTGAAATGCCGGATGCCTGCCAGGGAGATATCAATTATTCGATTCAGATGCTTGAAGGCCTTCATCACCGCTGGGTTATCTTATTGAAAAACCTGACCCCTGAACAATACAAAATCGTCTACCTGCACCCGGAGCGCAGCGGCGACCAGCTGCTTGACGCCACGTTAGGTTTATATGCATGGCATGGCAAACATCACCTTGCGCATATCAAACTGGCGTTGGAGTCGGGGGTGGAGAAATAGCGGTCAGACGGTTTGGAGTATAGAACTCAGGTGAAGCTGGAATTGATCTGAGTATTTCATTAATCAATTTGAAATCATTTATAACCGTCAGACCCTCCGAGAATCATTGGACCGTTTAATGACCAAGCTTGGAAATAAAATCCCAGACAACGATCCCGATGCTAACAGAGATATTGATGGAGTGTTTGGTACCGGTTTGAGGAATTTCAATTACATCATCGGCGGTTTCAACAAGATAATCTTTTACCCCTGTAATTTCATTGCCAAAGACGAGAACATATTTACTTTTCACATCGGGAGAAAAATCATTTAACAGGACGCTGTTATCCGCCTGTTCAACAGCGATTATTTTATAACCTTCTTTTTTTAATTTTTCCACTGCCTGCAGAACATCGGGAAAAAATTCCCAGGTTACTGATTCAGTTGCCCCTAATGCAGTTTTATTTATTTCACGGTGGGGAGGTTTTCCGGTGATGCCGCACAAGATCAGTTTTTCGAGGCGGAAGGCATCGGCTGTCCGGAACGCGGAACCGACATTATGCATGCTTCTAATATCGTCAAGAAGAAGTATCACCGGGTTTTTGGGAAGCCGCTTATATTCTTCAATACTGACTCTATTCAGTTCTTCATTTTTTAATTTTCGCATGGGTATAAATTCCGGATAAACGATAATTCCTAAATTACATAAATTGCGAGGAGGTACACTTTAATTATGTAAATTAGTGAACATTTAAAAATCTTTTTTCCCCATTCATGTCGGAAACGCGGAAAACCAGGTCAACCCAGGAAACTCCCTTGATGAAACAATATTTTGCCATCAAAGCAAAATATCCGGGTGCCTTGATCCTGTTCCGTGTCGGAGATTTTTATGAAACATTCGGGGAAGACGCCATCAAAGCCAGTAAGATACTCGATATCATATTAACACGAAGGTCGAATGGGGCAGCCTCCGAAGTTGAACTGGCCGGATTTCCCCACCATGCGATTGATTCCTACCTTCCCAAGCTGATCAGGGCAGGACAGCGGGTGGCGGTATGTGACCAGCTGGAAGACCCGAAGCTGGCGAAAGGTATCGTGAAAAGGGGAGTGACGGAACTTGTAACGCCGGGTTTGTCCTTTCATGAAAATGTACTGGATAAAAAACATAATAATTTTCTGTGTTCCGTATTTTTCGGAACGGATTTGACAGGCATTTCCTTCCTGGACCTTTCTACCGGTGAATTTCTTTTATCCTCGGGCAACAACCAATATATCGAAAACCTGTTGCAGGGATTTTCCCCTTCTGAAATTATCTTTAGCAAATCCCAGAAAGAAGTATTCGAAAATTCATTCGGTGAAAAATTCAATACCTATCACCTCGATGACTGGATTTATAATTTTGATTATTCCTACGAAGGTCTTATCAAACATTTCAATACACAAAGCTTAAAGGGTTATGGCGTTGAGGATAATCGGGATGGTATAACGGCGGCAGGCGCCATCTTACAATATTTAAAACAAACCGAGCATACCGATCTCGGGCATATATCAGCCATCGCCCGGATCGAGGAGGATCATTACGTCTGGCTTGACCGATTCACTATCCGCAACCTGGAGCTGTTGAATGCGCAACAGGAAGACGGAGTGCCCCTGGTCGATATCCTTGATGAAACGGTTACCCCCATGGGGGCCCGGCAGATCCGGAAATGGCTGCTGATGCCCCTGAAGGATGTCACGAAAATCAGGGAGAGGCTGGACAGCGTCGAATCGTTATTCCAGGATCAATCCCTGGTGGAAAATTTAACCGGCTACCTGAAACCGATCGGAGATCTTGAAAGGCTGATCTCAAAAGTAGCCATGGGAAGGATCAGCCCCCGGGAAATGATCCAGTTGAAACGATCCCTGAAAAACAGCATCCCGCTTAAAAAGCTTTTGCTGGAGTCGCCCCATAAAGTTCTCCTGAAATACGGGGACCAGCTGAATCCTTGCGAATATCTCCTTGAACAACTGGAATCCCGGTTAAAAGAAGATGCGCCGATGGTAACCAACCAGGGCGGATTAATAAAAGAGGGAATCGATCCGGAGCTGGACGAATTAAGGAAAATAGCCTATTCCGGGAAGGATTACCTGGTGCGGATCCAGACCGAAGAAATCAAGCGGACGGGAATTTCATCGTTAAAGATCGCTTATAACAAAGTATTCGGGTATTACCTCGAGGTAACTAATGCGCACAAGGACAAAGTTCCGCCCGACTGGATCCGGAAACAGACACTGGTCAATTCGGAAAGATACATTACCGAAGAATTAAAAACCTACGAAGAAAAAATTCTGAATGCGGAGGAAAAAATTTCAATCATCGAACAGCGCCTTTACATTACCCTAGTAAAGACGGCTGCCGATTATGTAAATCCAATTCAACAGAATGCGCGGGTACTGGGTTCCCTCGACTGTTTGTGTTCTTTTGCCGGGGTTGCCTCAAAAAATAATTATGTAAAACCGGAAATCAATGAGAGCACCAACCTGGTTATCCAGGAGGGGAGGCATCCTGTTATTGAAAAACAGTTACCCCTGGGTGAGTCGTATATTCCAAACGATATTTACCTGAATAATGATAAACAACGGATCCTGATCATTACCGGGCCGAACATGGCGGGTAAGTCGGCATTGCTACGTCAAACGGCACTGATTGTTATCATGGCTCAGGCCGGGTCTTATGTTCCGGCAAGGAGTGCCGAAATTGGAATTATCGACAAAATATTTACCCGTGTAGGGGCATCGGATAACCTGTCGCGCGGTGAATCAACCTTTATGGTGGAAATGACGGAAACCGCAAGCATCCTGAATAACCTGAGTAACCGTTCCCTGGTATTAATGGATGAAATCGGCCGTGGTACCAGCACCTACGATGGGGTTTCCATTGCATGGTCAATTGTTGAATACCTGCATAACCATCCCAAATTCAGGGTAAAGACATTATTTGCCACTCATTATCATGAATTAAATCAGCTTGCCGATGAACATGAAGGTGTAAGGAATTTCAATGTATCGGTCAAGGAAGTAGGGAACAAGATCATATTCCTCAGGAAGCTGAAAGAAGGCGGCAGCGAGCACAGCTTCGGCATCCACGTGGCACAAATGGCAGGCATGCCGAATTCCATTGTGATCAGGGCCAACGAGATACTCAAACACCTGGAAACAGAAAAAATAAGCGAAGAAAATGCAAACAAGCTCAGCAACATACCCTCACAAAAATACCAGCTCAACTTGTTTGAATCGGACCCACGTTTTGAAAAAGTAAAAGAGATCCTGAACCAACTGGACATTAATACAATTTCACCAGTTGAGGCGCTATTGAAACTGAATGAGTTGAAAATTACGTTAAAAGGAGAAAAATAGTTAAGCTGAAAGCCGGAGGACGAACGAGAATGAGAACCCACCGGGAAGAGGACCGAAGGATAAAGATTACATTAAATAAAAAATTCCGTGATATCAAATCCGGTTTTTAAGAAAACCTGAGAATTAAAAATTCAACACTCCCTACACAACCATCCATTTTATTTTTTTCGATTTCATATATAAGACATTCGATTTTTGATTTTTAAGGAGGGAATCAATCAAAGGTCTTTTCGTTTCAGAAGGAGGTAAGATAATAATATCATGACAGCGATCCAGCAGAGGGTGATGACGGTACTGTCGAGGGGAATGTGATTCGGAATGTCATAACCAAAATATTTGGGAAAGGGAAAAACATTGATCTTGTCCATGGCCTTCACAGGAAAGAACTGATCGATAGAATCGGGTGTCTCCCAACGGATAAGTGGCTCGATCAGCAAAGGGTAGATCAACAGCATTAAGATCGATATCCCTGTTCGTTTTAACAATATGGAAAGGAGTAAAGCCAGGATCATGTAAAAGAATAATTCGATAAAATAACCCAGGAGAAAATCCATACCCGATATAATATTACCCAGGTCAATGTCCTGACTGTGAGAAAATCCAAGGGACAGGCCCAGGGAAAATAATACCAGCACGGAGACCAGGCTTATGATAAAGATCATCAGTACTTTTCCAAGCACAAATTCCAGCCGGGTTAGCCCTGAAGAAAGATTCATACGAATGGTATTATACTGGAATTCGTTGGTTACGGAAATAACAATAAAAATCCCAAGAAATATTTTAAAGAAAGAGGCTAAGTAGGAAATGTTCTGCCAGATATCCGGGAATTTGAAAAATGGAATGGCATTCAAGTTAATGTTGGGGTACTGATCGGTGGAAATATTCATAGAGCCGGTAAAACTATTAATATTGGAGATCAGGGCAAGAATGAAAAAATAGTGCAACCCTATGATCAGCCAGAAGGTGACATAATTAAAATTTTTCCTGTATTCGATGGCCAGTAGCCTGTTCATTACGAAGTTTTTAAAAGTTCAAGAAATTTATTTTCCAGCGTACCGGAACGGGTGATAAAATGGGTCGGGTAAATACCATTATCAATCAGGTATTTATGAAGGTCTTTTTTGGTGGGGCCGGGTCCGAGTTTGATAATATATTTATCAATTTCCTGTTTGAGTTCAGCGATACCTTTGAAATTTTTAAGCAATTCAAGTAATCTTTCCGGTTCTTCAGCCCAGATTTCGAGGTATTCTTCAGCCTGAACGATGTCATGAACCGATCCGTCAAATATTTTTTGTCCTTTGTTCAGTACGGCCACATGGGTGCAGGTCTTCTGAACTTCATCCAGTAAATGGCTGGCCAGGAGAATGGTCGTTCCCCGGTGCGCGATTTCAACGATAAGATTTCTTATATCGGCAATTCCCTGGGGGTCCATTCCATTGGTAGGTTCATCCAATACCAATACCTGCGGGTCACCGATCAGGGCAGCGGCCAGCGCCAGACGTTGCTTCATACCGAAGGAAAAGTTTTTAAAAGGATCTTTTTTCCTTTCCAGCAAGCCTACCTTTTGCAAAACATTATTCACTGTTCCTTTGCCAGCCTTCCTGATTTCAGAAACAAGTTGCAAATTTTGTTCAGCACTTAAATAAGGATAAAAGGAAGGGCTTTCAATGATACTGCCGATCCGTTGCAGGGCATTGGAAAGCAACTCGTTTTCAAACCATTGAAAATGCCCCCCAGACGGGTTAATGATGCCCAGGATAGTGCCGAGCGTAGTTGATTTGCCACTGCCATTCGGACCGAGAATTCCATATACCTGACCTCTTGAAATTTCAAGATCAAGATTGCGAACAGCCTGGATCGTGCCATAATACTTAGTAAGCCCGGTAATATTTAGTATTGTATCGCCCATTTAATATTATTATACGAGTGCGGGTTTCAAATTTGCAATTTATTTTAAAATAGCCTTATATTCGTAGTCACCTAATTTGCAAAATTATGTTAAGTGCACCGATTGGAGGACCTGCTGAAGTGTTTATTTGGATCGTTTGCGTGGCCATTGGTTTTACGGCTGCCGTTATTACCATCGACAACCTTCCGAAAAAGAAGAAACAAAATACGGAAGAGCATAATTCCTGAGTATCTCCAACAACCAACATCCCCAACTTTAACCGGAATTACCTTAGCCACGAATTCACGAATAAATTATTTAATATCTTTTTTATTACACTAATATCTCACGTAAAGCAGGGAGAGTGTGCTGATTTCATTTACCATCATTTTTATTTATAAATCCTTGGCTAATTATTCAAGAGATCCTTTATTTGCCACATACCTGTTAAGTCTTTATATTTATTTTTTAAATTCTGATTTTCATTTTATTGTTAAGTCAATAAATTATCCTTTTAAATTCCCGTCATTAGGGCTGAGAATTGGTTTGTAAAGAATTATGAGAACCGCATTTTAGTAATAGTGTTTGTAATTGAATTTTTTTTTGCTTAATTCAACTCCAAAGACAACGGAATGAATGTAAGGGTAAAGTTCCTGGGCGGCGCTAAGAGTGTTTCGGGTTCCAGGTATCTGCTTGAGGTCGATGAACATAAAATACTTATCGATTGCGGGTTATTCCAGGGATTAAAAGAGCTACGGCTCCGCAACTGGGACGATTTCCCGGTGGCTGTTTCTGAAATTGAAACGGTCCTTCTCACCCACGCCCATATTGATCATATCGGCTACCTTCCCAAGCTGGTCAAAGAAGGATTTCATGGGAATATATACTGTACCCAGCCCACAGAAGATCTGGTGAAAATCCTTCTCCTTGATTCCGCCAAGTTACAGGAAGAAGAAGCCTTGTTCGCCAGGAAAAAAGGATATTCAAAACATGCCGAACCCAAGCCGCTTTACGATACCAGGGATGCAGAAGCGGTTTTTCCCCTGCTCAGGCCCGTTCCTTATAACCATCCGCTTGATATTAACAGTCGTATTAAGGTAAGATTCCACAATGCCGGCCATATATTAGGCGCATCCTCCATCGAAGTAATCCTGAACGGGAACAGCCAGGAAAAAAGGATTCTGTTTTCCGGCGATATCGGGAGAATGGAAGACCCGATCCTTTATGCCCCGACTCTTTTCGAGCAGGCGGATATCATTTTTGTAGAATCCACCTATGGAGACCGGGACAACCCCCAGGGTGACCATAAAAAGGAATTATCAGAAACGATTAACCGTTCTCTTCAGCGGGGAGGCTGCCTGCTGATCCCTGCCTTCGCGGTTGGAAGGACACAACTCATGCTCTATTTCATGAAGGAGCTGATCGAAGAAAAACTGATCCCGGATGTTTCCGTCTTTATCGACAGCCCCATGGCTTTCAGTGTGACCGGACTTTATAAGAAATACATTGAATTCCATAAACTGAAGGAGCACCATTTGGGATCCAATGATAATGCCGTATTCGATTACAAAAATATCCAATACCGGCAAAGCCAGGAGCAATCCATCCAGATCAATGATGTCAAGTCCAATGCCATCATCATATCCTCCAGCGGAATGTGTACCGGAGGTAGGATTTTACATCACCTCTATAACCGTTTACAGCGAAGCACGGATACGATATTGTTCGTCGGTTATCAGGCGGAAGGGACGCGCGGAAGACGGATTCTGGAAGGAGAGCCATCGGTAAGGATCTTCGGTCTCGACGTTCCGGTAAAATGCAGCGTTGAAAAACTGGAAGGGTATTCTGCCCATGCCGATCGCGAGGAATTGCTCCGGTGGCTGTCGGCATTCCGTTCTTCCCCCAAACAGGTGTTTGTTGTTCATGGAGAAAAGCAGAGTGCCACAAAATTTGCTGAAACAATAAAGGAAAAATTCAACTGGAACGTGGAAGTCCCGGACTACCTCGAAACCAGGGAACTTTTCCGCGGAATATAACCCATTAAAATGTCAGTTACCCACCTACTTGTCATTACCGTACTATCGATCGCGTTTCTGCTGCTTTTAGTTCTGCGTTTTAAAATTCATGCCTTTCTGGCACTGATCATGGTCAGTATCCTGGTTGGGATCGCCTCCGGCCTGAACCTTGAAAAAATTCTGAACAGTGTACAGGAAGGCATGGCAAGCACACTGGGTTATATTGCCGTGGTAGTGGGACTTGGGGCCATTTTCGGGGAAATCCTGCAGGTTACAGGGGGTGTGGAATCCCTGGCGAAAGCCATGCTTGGTTTTTTCGGCGAGAAAAGGACTTCCTGGGCCCTGATGGTGACAGGATTCCTGGTAGCGATCCCGGTTTTCTTCGATGTCGGCTTTATCATCCTGGTTCCAATGGTATTTGCCCTGGCAAGGAAAACAAAACGGTCGGTTTTATTTTATGTAATCCCCATGCTGGCCGGCCTGGCGGTAACCCATGCCTTTGTACCCCCTACGCCCGGACCCATTGCGGTCGCACAAATCATCAACGTTCCTTTGGGCTGGGTGATTGGATTTGGTATACTAATCGGTTTGCCAACGGCGATCATTGCCGGACCGATATACGGAAAATACATCAGCAACAAGATTTATATTCCCCCCCCTGACATTGAAAATGAAATTAAGGAGGTCAATATATCCGGGCCCCAGATTAATTTATCTTATAAATGGGTATTGTTCCTGATCGGATTGCCTTTAATTTTAATCCTATTGAGATCGGTCCTCGACCTGGGTGAAAAATCAAAATGGTTTGAGCCGACCTGGCTTACAGATGCAGGCAAGTTCCTGGGTCATCCTTTTGTAGCGTTGCTACTGGCTACCCTGTTTGCGGGTTATATTCTTGGAATCCGCCACGGTTTAAAGCCGAATCAATTAATGAAAATTTCAAACGCCGCCTTATCTCCTGCCGGGCTGATCATTTTAATTACCGGTGCCGGAGGTGTATTTAAGCAGGTACTGGTAGATAGTGGAGTAGGAGTTGCTCTTGCTAAGATATTAACCACCTATAGTATTTCTCCCATCGTGCTTGCCTTCATTTTAGCCGCTATTATCAGAATAACCCAGGGATCGGCGACCGTGGCTATGATCACGTCTGCAGGGATGATCGCCCCCGTTCTTAGCGTTATGAATGTAGATGATCTTCACAAGACCCTCATTGTCCTCGCGATTGCTTCCGGTTCCACCATCCTTTCCCATGTGAATGATTCGGGGTTCTGGCTGATCGGAAAATACCTGAATATGAATGAGAATCAAACCCTGCGATCGTGGTCGGTAATGGAAACCGTTATATCCGTTTCTTCCTTCATCCTGATCCTGATCGTGGCAGCCCTTGTCTAGAAAACCCGGTCATTAAATAAATTTTAGAAATTAATTGAAGGATTTTATTACAATCCCATGCTTGCTAAAAGAGGACATCTCGCCAGTGGTGGTAAAGTTAATTTAATAAATAAACCTATATTGAAACATTCACGCACTGCACAAGAGGTAAAGACTGTTGAATGTTATACTATTCGTTTAAAAGATTCAATATTCGATAAGAATTATCGGATCTTTAAATTCATTCAATATTCCTGTATAAGTGCCTTTTTTTATTATTAATTTTCCACAAGAATCAGGATGTAAAAACAGCATTTTGTAACTATAACTTTTAGAGGGATGAATTTTCAGATAGAATTCAGCATAGAATATTTTACCCAGTGGGGACAAAATCTGTATATCAGCGGAAATTGCAGGGAATTGGGCCAGGGACGTCCGGGATCAGCAGTTAAAATGAATTGCCTGATAAACGGCTCCTGGACATTGACGATTAAATTTTCTAAAAAACCTGAAAATAACATCCGTTACAGGTATTTCCTGATTGATGAAAACAATGGAAGCCAGTTTCCCGAATGGGGAGAAGCGCGGAAGCTGGACCTATCGGAAGTACAGCATTCCCATGTATTTATCAGGGATTTCTGGAGGCCCCATAAAAACTTTGAAAACGTTTTTTTTACCTCCGCTTTTACGCGGAACCTGATGCACAGGAATGGAAAGAAATCCGGGGAAGTCCAACAAAAATTTTTCAACTACCGTTTTCAGCTTTACGCACCGAGGAACAGCAAGGATCTTTATTTCTGCCTCTGCGGAAGTGATCCGGGATTGGGAAAATGGGATGTTGAAAAGGCAATCGTGATGGATGACAGCGAGTACCCTTTATGGAAGGCTGACGTCCTGCTGGAAAGCGATGCTGGTAGGGTGGAATTTAAATACGGGATCTACGATAAGGAAGAAAATAAACTAATATCCTGGGAAAACGGTGAGAACCGAGTTATCGATAATGAACAATCCTTATTTGATAATTACCTGACCATCCGTACGGACCAGAATTACCGGTATGCACAGGGACGCTGGAATGGCTCCGGAATTGCCGTTCCTGTTTTTGCCGTACGCAGCCGGAATTCCTGGGGCGTCGGTGAATTCAGGGACTTGAAGTTATTGATCGACTGGGCTGTAAAGACGGGAATGAAAATAGTCCAGATCCTTCCGGTTAATGATACGATTGCTTCACATACCTGGATGGATTCCTATCCCTATGCTGCCATTTCCGTTTATGCTCTGCACCCTTTGTACCTTCACTGCCCTGAAATCGGGGAGCTTGAATCCCCCGAAGAGATGGAGGAATTCAGGAAAAAAGGATCCGATCTCAACCAGTACCCCGAGGTCGATTACCTTGAAGTAATGAAGTTGAAATCAAAGTTTTATAAAAAAATATATGACCAGAACCGGGTTGAATTTCTGAGCGATCCTGAATTCAAGGCATTTTTCGAAGCCAATAAACATTGGCTGATCCCATACGCCGCTTTTTCCTGCCTGAGAGATCGTTTCGGCACCTCCGATTTCAGCCAATGGGGTCAGTATGCTCAATATGATGCACAGGAAATCGCAAAACTGGTTCGACCCGGAGGTCAGGATTTTGACGATGTAGCCGTTCATTATTTTATACAGTATCATCTTCATATCCAGTTATCGGAAATTGCTGCCTATGCCAGAAAGAAGGGAGTGATATTCAAGGGGGATATTCCCATCGGTATTTTCAGGAATAGTGTGGACGCCTGGATCAATCCTCATTTATACCACATGGATAAACAGGCCGGTGCACCTCCCGATGCCTATTCCATTTCCGGTCAGAACTGGAAATTTCCAACCTATAACTGGCAAGAAATGGCCAAGGATAATTACTCCTGGTGGAGAAGCAGGCTTACCCATATGGCACGTTACTTCGATGCCTACCGGCTGGATCACATCCTCGGATTTTTCAGGATCTGGGAGATCCCGCTGGATTCAGTGGAAGGCCTGATGGGCAAATTTAACCCGGCCATTCCCATGTATCGACATGAACTGGAATCACGCGGACTGTATTTCGATTATGAACGTTTCTGCCGGCCCTATATCCGGGAATATATGCTGGATGAGATTTTCGGGGAATATAAACAGGAGGTGAAAGAAAAACACCTGGAAAATACAGGAGGGGATCGTTACAGGATCAAAGAAGATTCCGATACACAAAAAAAGATCGAAGAAATCTATTCCATTTCGGCGGATGAGGATGCTGATACAATCCGGAAAAAGGAAAAAATAAAATTCGGAATGTTCCAGCTAATCGGAAATATATTATTCTTTGAGGAGCCGGGTTCGAACGGTAATGCTTTTCATCCCAAAATTGCCTTTCACCAGACATTTTCGTACCGGGAACTGGATGGGAATACGAAGAATATATTAAACGACATTTATACCCATTATTTCTATCACCGGCAGGAAGATTACTGGCGGGAACAGGCCATGGTAAAGCTGCCTGCCATCCTCAGCGCCAGTAATATGTTTGTCTGCGGGGAGGACCTCGGTATGGTGCCTGACTGCGTGCCCGGGGTGATGGAGGACCTGAATATTCTCCGGCTTTATATCCAGCGAATGCCTAAAATGAGCGGCGTTGAATTCGGTCATCCGTCCAATGCGCCGTATTTGTCGGTAAGTAGTCCATCCTGTCATGACATGTCGACCATTCGCGGGTGGTGGGAAGAAGATTATTACCGTTCCCAGCGGTATTATAACCAGATCCTCGGACACCACGGCGAAGCTCCCGCAAAGTGCGAATCGTGGATTGCCGAAGAAATTGTTTTGCAACACCTGTATTCACCTTCCATGTGGTCCATCTTTCCTATCCAGGATCTTTTTGCCATGGATAATTCCCTGCGAAGGAAAAAAGTGAATGAAGAAAGGATCAACGATCCCAGTAATCCCAGGAACCTGTGGAAATACAGGATGCATATATACCTGGAAGACCTAATTAACAATGAGAATTTCAATAACAGGTTACTGGATATGGTATTGGTTTCGGGAAGGAAGAATAGTATTTAGCGCAAAGCTCAATGCTCAAAGTTGAAAGCCGGGCTATAACGAGCTACCCATAATTCGCCCCTACACGACTTAATTTTCATCAGACAAGGTCAACCTTGTGAAATGCTGACGAAGGATTACGAATTCCACTGATTTTTAAACAGGGTATATTCAAAAAAAGGAGCACCGCTATTTTGGTTTTCAGGAAAATATTCCCTGGTTTTTTTTACCCCAAGTTTACTGAGGGCTACCTGCGATCGTATGTTTTTTGATCCTATTTCAAAAATAATCTTATCAACAAATTTAAAAGCATAATCAAGCATGAGCTTTTTTACCGACCGGTTGTATTCTCCACCCCAGTATTTCCGGGCGAGAAATGTGTATCCGATATAAACACAGTTTCGAATTGGATCATATTTATAGAATCTTGTTGAGCCGATAATCCGGTCATTCCCTTTTTCCTTGATAGTGAAAGCCGACTTACATTCCAATCCATTTTGAAAAAACGCCCTGAAAATTTCTTCCTTGTACCGGTCAGAAGAAGGATGTTGTTCCCAGATCATCGGATCAGAGGCAACGGAATACAATTCCGTAAAATCCTCTTCATGTATCGGGTATAGTTTTACCAATTCATTTTCAAGATTATCTGGTTGCCAGTTTATTGGTTTATTCATTTTGGAAAATTAATTTCTTATTATATTCTTATGAAGTAAATAATTCATAAAATTTTTATTGGTGTATTCATTTTGCTGTGATATAATTCCCCTGAGCTCTGCTCCGGAAATCCGGGTCCGGGCTTGCCAGGGGATAAATACCTTTTATTACTTAATTTTTGGTTGAAAATATTTCCCTTCTTTATAAGTCTATTGTAAAAACCCTGATGAGAAGGAATGGAATCATCCAATTTGTACCTAAGACACATAAACATTCTGCCGAAAAAGAGCGCTGGATTTTTAATTCCCGAATTTCCTTCCGGCTGGTATTCTTGATTTAGGCAGGATCACCTCATGGGGCCCGATCGCGGCGCCTTCTCCAATTTCAACATCTCCCATAATGGTGGCTTTTAACCCTACGGTTACTCCATCGTGTATTTTAACCCTGTCGAGAATAATATATCCTTTGGAAACATAATGTGCAATGATGGTCGCGGATCCGCCAATAGTTACCCTTTCGCCAATCTCGATCAGGCTCGGATCGGATATATTGGTCGTATTAATATGAGAATGTTTTCCGATCTTCATTCCCATCAGACGGTAGAACAACAGATTCAATGGAGTGGGCGTTAAAAATTCAAGGAAAGTATATCGAACAATATACGTAAGGGCATTGTGAAAATACCACGGCACCGAAGCCAGCGAAAATAGGCCGCCCCGAAAAGGTTTTACTCTGAACGGAAGGATAAAATTGACAAGGGGAGTCATAAAAATCAGGCAAAGCCCGTAAAGAAAATAACCAAAGATTAAACCGACACCGGTGGCTGCATAATGAAGAAACCGGCCCCATTGCATGGAATTATCTGAAAAATAAAAAAAAGTATATATACCGGGAATTGTACTGATTCCCATGGTCAGGATGCACACTGAATACAGGGGCACAAGAGCGATCAGATAGACGGCTGTCCTGAACCGCCGTAACACGGTTTCAAAAAATCCCGGCAGTCCTTTTTTATCCGATGTTCCGGAATAAACATCTTCCCTGTTATTTTCATCAATAGTTTCCCGGGGATCACTCATTTGGCATCATAATATATTTCAAAATTTCCCTGCATTTTGTTCCTGTCAATTAATCCTGAATCTATAAGATTAAATGAAAAAATAAAAATAAAAAAGCCACCCCGGAGCCGGGGAGGCTTTTAAAGTCGTTACAACTTCTATAATTATTTTTTCTTTTCATTAATCGCGGCCTGCGCTGCTGCCAGCCTGGCGATGGGAACGCGGTAAGGCGAACAACTTACGTAATTGAGTCCCACCTTATGGCAGAATTCAATTGAGGAAGGATCGCCGCCATGTTCACCACATATACCGAGTTTTATGTCCTTGCGGGTTTTGCGGCCTTCGCGGCAGGCGAGTTCCACCAGTTTGCCTACACCGTCCCGATCCAGTTGCTGGAAAGGTTCAGCCGGGTAGATGCCTTTGTCGACATACATGGGCAGGAACTTACCGGCATCATCACGGGAAAGACCCAGCGTGGTTTGCGTAAGGTCATTCGTGCCGAAGCTGAAGAATTCGGCTTCTTCGGCAATAGTGTCGGCATTGAGAGCTGCACGGGGAAGCTCGATCATGGTCCCGATCATATAATGCAGGTCAACACCATAACGGGCAATTGTTTCCTTTGCCACGCGTTCCACGATCGCTTTCTGGTTCTGCAGTTCAGCCTTCGTGGATACCAGCGGAATCATCACTTCAGGTCTTGCATCAATTTTCTTTTTCTTAAGAATACAGGCGGCTTCGAAGATGGCCTTGGCCTGCATTTCAGTCAGCTCGGGGTAGAGGATACCTAGACGGCAGCCGCGTAATCCGAGCATGGGATTGAATTCATGGAGGGATTCCACTTTTTCAAGAAGATCCTCCGTGGTTTTTATTTTCTTTATAATTTTATTGATATCGTCGAGATCCGTGGCGCTCTTCAGCGACAGTTTCATGTCGAATAATTCTTCCATGAGATCGTTGCGGCTGGGGAGGAATTCATGTAACGGAGGATCCAGCGTCCTGACAGTAACAGGCAATCCAGCCATGGCTTCAAAGATGCCGAGGAAATCTTCGGTTTGCATGGGAAGCAATTTGGCGAGGGCCACTTTCCTGCCGGCCTCATCTTCGGCAAGGATCATTTCACGAACGGCTTCGATTCTGCCTTCCTGGAAAAACATATGTTCGGTACGGCAAAGCCCGATCCCGGCGGCCCCGAATTCACGGGCCACTTTTGCATCATGTGGAGTATCGGCATTGGTACGGACACCCAGGCGTTTAAACTGATCAGCCCAGGCCATCAGTTTGCCGAAGTTCCCTGAAATTTTCGGAAGGACAGTCGGTACTTTCCCTTCGATCACTTCCCCGGTAGAACCATTCAGGGAGATCCAATCACCTTCTTTGACAACCGTATTTTTTACTTTAAACTGTCTTGAACTGTAACTGATCTGGAGGTCTTTGCAACCGGCCACACAGCATTTCCCCATTCCGCGGGCCACCACGGCAGCGTGAGAGGTCATCCCACCGCGGGCCGTCATAATTCCCTGAGCGGCGTTCATACCGCCGATATCTTCCGGGGAGGTTTCAATTCTCACGAGTATTACTTTTTCACCTTTCGCTGCCCATTGTTCGGCGTCATCGGCATTAAAAACAACACGTCCGGTAGCAGCACCCGGGGAAGCAGGAAGTCCCTTGGCGAGGACCTTGGTTTTAGCCTTCGGATCAAAAGTGGGGTGCAGGAGCTGGTCGAGCTGGGAAGGCTGAACACGCATGACGGCTTCTTCCCTGGAGATCAGTTTTTCAGATACCATTTCCACGGATGTACGCAACGCCGCCGCCGCCGTACGTTTTGCGTTACGGGTCTGAAGCATCCATAACCTTCCCCTTTCCATGGTAAAGTCCAGGTCCTGCATATCGCGGTAATGCTTTTCGAGTTTGCCGCGGATGCTTACCAGGTCCTTATAGATCTTCGGCATCAGGGTTTCAAGAGCGACATCACTCTTGTTCTTTTTGCTGGCGGTATTAATGGGCTGGGGTGTGCGGATACCGGCCACTACATCTTCGCCCTGAGCATTCACGAGATATTCTCCATAGAATTTGTTTTCTCCGGTAGAAGGATCGCGGGTAAAGGCAACACCGGTCCCGGAATCGTTACCCATATTTCCGTAGACCATAGATTGTACGTTCACGGCAGTTCCCCATTCCGCGGGAATACCGTTCAATTTTCTGTAGGTAATGGCCCTGTCATTCATCCAGCTTCCGAACACGGCGCCTATGGCTCCCCATAACTGTTCCATCGGGTTATCGGGAAAAGCATGACCGGTTTTTTCAAGGATGGCATGTTTGAATTCCTTCACCAGGTCTTTCAGGTCTTCGGTCTTCAACTGGGTGTCAAGTTCTACATGCTTTTCCTGCTTCTTCCTTTCAATAATTTCTTCAAACGGATCGATATCGTCTTTTTCAACGGGTTTAAGACCAAGGACTACATCACCGTACATCTGGACGAACCTCCGGTAAGAATCCCATGCAAAACGGGCATTCTTGGTCAGCTTAACAATGCCTTCCACAATGGCGTCATTCAAACCCAGGTTAAGGACGGTATCCATCATACCCGGCATGGAAGCGCGGGCACCGGAACGAACGGAAAACAATAAGGGGTTTTTAGGATCCCCGAATTTTTTTCCGATCACTTTTTCCACCTTTTTAAGGTTGGTTTCAACTTCTTCCTTTAAACCGGCAGGATATTTCCTGTTATTGTTGTAGAAAGCTGTACAGACCTCGGTGCTTAGGGTAAAACCGGGAGGTACGGGAATTCCTATCTTACACATTTCAGCCAGATTAGCTCCTTTACCGCCCAAAAGGTTTTTCATATCAGCACTGCCTTCCGTATCATTCGCGGTAAAAAAGTAAACATATTTTTTTCCGGATTTCATATATCTGTTTTGTTTAGGTTAAAAAGATTTATTTCAAAAATATTTGAAAGCCCTGCACACTCGGCGGGACTTGCGGGAAAATCAAATTACCGTCTCCCCGTATGGGACGGAGGGGCCAAATTTATCAAATATTAATACAAATATTATAGATAATTGTCATAAAATTAGGGGGTTAACAAACAGATAACAGCAGAGTTCGGCCCCCCGGTGAAACAGGCCGGCGATATTAACTATTTTTAACGAAAAGACCGGAAATTACCATGCTTTAACGGTTGATTTTCATCGTTGATCGACATTTTTTGTTCGGCTTCAGCAAGACAGTGAAATTTGGAGAAACAAAAAAGAAAAACCATGCATCTTAAAATAAATCTTTTAATCGTCGCCCTCCTTCTTGGGCTTTCTTCCTGTGCCGTATTTTCCGTTCATCCATTATATGATGATAGTAGCCTGACTACCGATGATAACCTGGCAGGGCTGTGGTTCAACGTCAGCGATTCAGAAACCT
>CAYNCU010000075.1:0-17672 GCA_964395765.1 uncultured Roseivirgaceae bacterium
AAAAATCTCTAAGTTAGGCCACCTTTAAAGTTGAAAAATCTTTATCCCGCAGAACCCCAGCCTAATATAGGCCAACAATTGTTAAATCTTCCGGAAATAAATATCAATTTGTTCTGATTATAATTTCCCTGATCAGCCGATCAATTCCACGCTCCTTCTGATAAAGTTTGTCAGGCCCGGGCCGGTAAGCATATTCTGGGAAAGCAGACCCAGGTCGAAGGCCTGTTTTGCCAGTTTCATTTTCCGGTCCTCCCGTTTCGCCTCCAGTATCTTCTGTATGATTTCGTGATTTCCGTTGATGGCAGCGCTCAGTTGATCAGGCATATTTCCCATGAAAGCATATCCGCCGCCTGTTTTCTGCATATCCTTCATCCTGCGCATAAATTCCGGCAGGGTAACCACCACCGGCAGGTCATCGACCGGAAGGGATTCCACCGTAAAAATCACGTTCTTGTCATTGATTGCTTTTTCAAATAATTCCTTTAACTCCTTCTGCTGGTCCTCGGATAATAAACTTTCTTTCTTTTCGTCCTTCTCGATGAGCTTTTCAATATTGTCGGCATCCACCCGTTTCCAGGCCGTCTTTTCATTTTTCATTTCGAGGTGATTGATGAAATGACTGTCCAATATTCCATTCATCACGATCACATCATAGGATCGCGTTTTTACCGACTGAATAAATCCATCCTGCGCTCCCGGGTCATTGGTATAAAGATGAACAATAGTTTTATTTTTATCCGTCTGTTCCCCTTTAATATGATTTTTATATTCTTCGATGGTATAATATTTATTTTCCGTATTCTTCAGTAAGGCGAAATCTTTTGCCTTATCATAGAATTTCTCATCAGCGATCATGCCGTATTTTACGAATATTCCCATATCGTCCCATTTCTTCTCAAAGGCAGGCCTGTCCTTTTTAAAAAGCTCTGAAAGTTTGTCCGCAACTTTTTTGGTGATATGGGTATTGATCTTTTTCACATTTGAATCCGACTGGAGAAAACTTCTGGATACATTCAACGGAATATCGGGCGAATCGATCACGCCGTGGAGTAACATGAGAAATTCCGGTACAATATCCTTTATCTCTTCGGTAATAAACACCTGCCGGGAATAGAGCTGGATCTTGTTCCTGTTCATTTCGAAATCATTCCTGATTTTCGGGAAGTAAAGAACACCGGTAAGGTTAAAGGGATAGTCCACGTTCAGGTGTATCCAGAAAAGCGGATCTTCTGCAAGCGGATATAACTGGTGGTAAAAATTAATATAGTCCTCATCTTTCAGGTCCACCGGATTCCGGGTCCACAAGGGATGGGTATCATTGATGACATTCTCTTTTTTTACTTTTTTCTCCTTTCCTTCTTCATTTTTTTCGGTTTCCTCTTTTTCGCCGAATATTACCGGTACGGGAAGAAACTTACAGTATTTTTCCAGTAGTTGTTGTATCCGGTGATCTTCAAGAAAATCTTCGTTATCCTTATTAATATGAAGAATGACATCCGTCCCTCTTTGTTTTTTAACGGCTGGACCAAGTTCAAATTCAGTGGAACCGTCGCATTCCCAGTGAACGGCTTCTGCATTTTCCTGGAAGGATAGCGTATTTATCTCCACGCGATCTGAAACCATGAAAGCGGAGTAAAATCCTAGGCCGAAAAAGCCAATCATCTGATTTTCCTCTGGTTTATCCTTATATCTCTCAATGAATTCCGTTGCTCCTGAAAAAGCGATCTGGTTGATATATTTCTTGATCTCGTCACCCGTCATCCCGATGCCACTGTCACTGACGGTAATCGTTTTCAGCTTTTTATTGACTGAAATTTTAACCTTCATTTCGCCCAGTTCACCCTGGTACTCTCCCACTGACGCCAGTCTTTTGATCTTCTGGGTGGCATCGATGGCGTTGGATACGAGTTCCCGGAGGAAGATTTCATGGTCGGAATAAAGAAATTTCTTGATGATCGGAAATATATTTTCCGTATGGATGGATAAATTACCTTTTTCCTGCATTTTCAATTGATTTTATTTGACTCGCCAAATACAAATACTATTCCACCCTACTTTTTGCAGTCGAATTATATAATATTGTGACAGGATGACAGTGTAGCCCTGATATAGAACTAAAAATTGACAATTTCAACCGAAAACGCCCGTGAATGAAGATAAGAAAATCAGGCTTGTTAAAATACTTGATGTCATCCAATGGATTACGCTATTTATATCCATCATTGCCTTTTTGATCAGCCTCCGGTCAAAATATTCCCTGCAATACATCGGGGTGGCTATTTTTTTCTGGCTCATTGTAATCGGGCTAAAATTCTGGAAGCAAAAACTTTTAGGTAAAAAAATCAGGCTTTAGATTGAATATCGGAAATCCGGCCAGGTGATCCATTAAACCCTATTTGTCATTCATTTCGCTTTCCCATGCAACGCTAATTTGTTATCTTGACAGCGAATTAAATTTTTGGCAGAAAACAAAATCGATTTACTTTTTATATGAAAAATTCGGGATATGTTCTGGGTATTGATTACGGTACCGATTCGGTCAGGACAATAATGACCGATACATCGGATGGACGCGAAATCGCTTCTGCTGTTTTTTATTACCCCCGGTGGAAAAAAGGGCTGTTCTGCGATCCCGCCAATAACCGCTTCCGGCAACATCCTAAGGATTATATCGAAGGGCTGGAGAAGACAGTAAGGGAGGTCGTAAAAAAGGCGGGAAAAAATAAATCTGAAAATATCGTCGGACTCGGAATTGATACAACCGGTTCAACCCCTGTCGCTGTAAACCGCCTGGGTACGCCCCTGTCGCTTACCGGCGGATTTGAAAACAATCCGAACGCCATGTTTATCCTCTGGAAGGATCACACGGCAGTAAAGGAAGCGGAGGAAATAAATAATAAATCAAGATCGTGGGGCGGCACTGATTTCACAAAATATGAAGGAGGAGTTTATTCATCGGAATGGTTTTGGGCCAAGATTCTTCATGTTATCCGGAATGATAAAAGGGTAAGGGCGCAGGCTTTTAGCTGGGTGGAACATTGCGACTGGATGGCCGCTTTGCTATCCGGAAACACAAATCCCTTAACCATGAAACGCAGCCGGTGTGCAGCCGGCCACAAGGCCATGTGGCATGAACAATGGGGTGGATTACCCGATGAAAAATTTTTAAAACACCTCGATCCCCTTCTCGTCGGATTAAGAGAACGCCTGTATTCGAAGACCTATACTTCTGACATCCCTGCCGGTAAAATCACACCTGCGTGGTCGAAAAGACTAGGGGTGCCAGAAAATGTAATTGTTGCCGTCGGTACTTTCGACGCTCATGCCGGCGCCCTGGGGGGAGAGGTAACGGAATATACATTAAGCAAGGTTATGGGTACTTCCACCTGTGATATGCTGGTGGCTCCCTATAATCCTTCTACGGAAAAACTGGTGGGAGGCATCTGCGGCCAGGTAAACGGCTCAATTGTGCCGGGAATGCTTGGCCTCGAAGCCGGCCAATCCGCTTTCGGCGACGTTTATGCATGGTTCGTTCAATTGCTGGAATGGCCTTTAGAAAATATCCTGAAAAAATCCCGGTTAATCAATAAATCCACCCGCGATAAACTGGTTAATGAAATCCGGGATAAAATACTTGGTAAACTTTCCCTGGAAGCTTCAAAGATCCCCATCGGTGAATCGGGAATAATCGCTCTCGATTGGCTTAACGGACGCCGGACTCCTTTTGCCGACCAGGAATTGAAAGGGGCGATTGCAGGTCTGAACCTGGGCAGTGATGCCGCAAAAATTTTTAGGGCACTGGTGGAAGCTACCTGTTTCGGTTCCAGGAAAATCGTGGAACGGTTTAAAGAGGAAGGAATCGGGATTCACCGGGTAGTGGCACTGGGTGGAGTGGCAAAAAAATCGCCATTCGTAATTCAGGTACTGGCCGATGTGCTGAATATGCCCATTAAGGTAGCCCGCTCAGAACAGGCACCCGCCCTGGGAGCAGCCATGCTCGCCGCCACTGCCGCCGGCATATACAAGAAAGCGGAAGCTGCTCAAAAAGCAATGGGAAACGGATTTGACAAGGAATATAAGCCTATACCCGCCAACGCGAAAGCGTATGATAAGATTTACAGGAAATATAACCAACTGGGCAATTTCATGGAAAACAATAAATTGTAAATGGGAAAATATGATGATTTAAAGGAGGCATGTTACCGGAGCAACATGCAACTGCCGGCGATGGGACTGGTTATTTACACTTTCGGCAATGTGAGTATGGCCGACCGGAACCATGGGATATTTGCTATTAAACCAAGTGGCGTGCCGTATTCAGATATGAAACCTTCTGATATGGTCATCGTAGATTTTGAAGGGAAAACGGTAGAAGGAAAAATGAACCCTTCTTCCGATACCCAAACACATGCCTTCCTGTTCCGATCATGGCCTGCCCTGGCCGGCATTTCCCATACTCACTCTACCTATGCTGTTGCCTGGGCACAGGCTGAAAAAGACATCCCCATCCTGGGAACTACCCATGCCGATCATCTTGCCTCTGACATTCCCTGTTGTCCTCCACTTAATGATGAAATGATCAAAGGCAATTATGAACTGGAAACCGGCAAACTGATTGTTAATACATTCAGGGAAAAAAAACTTTCGCCGGAGGATATTGAAATGGTGTTGGTGGCTAATCATGGTCCCTTTACATGGGGTCCAACAGCGGAAAAAGCAGTCTATAATAGTGCCATTCTTGAAAACCTGGCCAAAATAGCCTTACTGACCTTACAAGTAAACCCCTCTGTTCCCCGTTTGAAGGAATCGCTTATTCACAAACACTACAGGAGAAAACATGGGGATGATGCTTATTACGGGCAGAAATAGTTCATTGGTTCAATGGTGCATTAGTCATTTTGAATCACCTTTCAATCGACACCTGTCATGTATTTATTCGGTAATAAATTATCTCTGTGTCACTCCTTCGTGGTTCTTTGTGTATTCAAAAAATTATAACTTTTTCTGGAATATCCTGAATTGTTTATACAAGCTGCCGCCAGCTTTCAACACTTCGCCGGTCATTTTGTTGTTCGTTTCAAGGATCAGGTGACTTTCAATTTCCTGCATTTCCCGCTTAATGGCTGTTTCGAGTACTTTAACTGCCAGCACTGCATCAATCCCAAGGTCCCTGAAGCCCAGTTTCACTGCTCCCAGCAGGAGTACCAGCTTTTTAGCCTTTTTCAGGGATCGTAAAATATAAAACAGCCCGAAAGGAAATAAATGTCCATTGGATTTTTTCAAACCTTCGCTGATATCCGGAATTGAGATGATAAAGCCTACCAAAGTCTGCTCAACCATGACAACCTTAACAAAGTCAGGATCGAGTATGGGGATGTATCTTCTTGCCAATTCAACCATCTCTTCATGTTCCATCGGAACAAAACCATAAATGGGCATGTAAGTTTCATTGATCAGTTCAAATACGGGTATAATATAAGGTTTGAGCTCCTTACGGTCCCTGAATTCAACCACCTTCAATTTATTTTTGCCCATTACCTTATTATAAATCCGGGTATAAAGTTCGGGCATTTTTTCCGGGATCTTGATCAGGTAGTCCCTCAGGTCGGTAAATTTTTCATAGCCTTCCTCTTCCAGCAACCGGACCATGTATGGATGGTTACAGGCCGTATCAAGAATAGCAGGATATTCATAGCCGTCAATCAGAAAGCCTTGCGGTTCTTTGTCGGAAAAACCCAATGGTCCAACCATTTTATCCATACCTTTTTTCCGTGCCCAATCTTCGATAAAAGTCATCAATGCATGCATAACTTCTTTATCTTCGATGCTTTCCAGGAATTCAAAGCGGGCATTATTCTCATTATGAATGGAATTATAACGCTGGTTTATGATACCCATGATCCTTCCAGCAGGCTTATGATTGCGATAGGCTATGGCAAGCACTGTCTCACAATAGGAAAAAGCCTTATTTTTCCGGGTATTGTAAAAGCTTTTTTCGTCTAAGTATATAGGTGGGAGCCAGGTTTTATGTCCCTTATGCAAATTAGCCGGAAGATGGATATACTTTTTAAGCTCTCTGTTTCCGAGAACCTCTTTGACTTCAACCGCCATTAATTTACCTGCAAGCAGTATTATATATTCGGCACTGACAGGGGTTCATATACAATCCAATGAATCCGAATCCCTTATAAAAAATCCTCAATACCTGTTCAGCTTAAAAAATTATTTATTCTTTTCACCTTTTTTGGCTTTTTTAACGACTTCTTCAGCCAATACTGGCCGCTTGGTACCGGATTTTTTATTTTTCAGTTTTTTGGGCCTGGAAACACCAAAACTCCCGATCCAGATTTTGCCCCGCCTAGATTTCTTATCTCCTTTTCCCATGTAATTTATTTAGGAACCAAAGATGAATAGAAAGCATTAAAATTCAAATGACTTTATTTTTTTTAATGGAAAATCGGGTATTTATGCCTTAATATTACCCTGCAGGCTTGCCCGGACAGGCGAGACCTTATTGGCGAATAAACCCTGTTACATAAATTCTCGCTAATCGATCGTGTTAGAGGATGTTATTCGTATTTTGTGGAGGCATAGGGGAGAATAACCCTTTTATGGATATAAGCGTAAAATCAGGAAAGGATGAAACAGTTTATCTGAACGCCGGGGAACAGGGACTAATTGAAAAATGTCAATGTTAAATAACATTTTTTAAAAAACATTTGGAATTGATTTACGTATTTTTGATAGATTTGGTATCGTTATCTTTCAAATAAATATTAATAGTAATGAAAGAAGATTACTACGATGATGATCAGGCTTTCGATGAAGATGATTCCAATGACTCTTCACCGGAAGATGATTATTCCGAAGAAGAAACTCCAGATGAGTTTGAATGGAACGAAAATGAACTGAATGATCTTGAAAACATTGAATGGATGGAGGATTTCGACGATAATGAGGCCTACGATGATTATAGTGAAGAGCCGAATTTCGACGACCTTGATGAATAACCTACTCCTTCAGTTTTCTACTCCCCGTTCAAAATTCCAGTTTCACCAGTTCGTATAATTCCTGTTTTAAAACCTCAAGGGTTTCATTCCTTCAAACAAGGATGAATTTGATTAATCAAGTATAATTAGTCTTATTCAAATGTCCGATTTAAAATTAACGACTTGCAATTCTGTTGGCTTATTCGATTCAATTTCAGAAAGTACCGATTTAAAGCATGGCGGGATTGCTTTGAAGATAGGTTCAATATGATTAATTTTAAAGTGGCAAATCGGTACGACCAGCTCCTGTCGAACTCCCCCAGGTCTGAAAAGAAGCAAGGGTAGATGGTTGTAGCGGTGCGATATACGATTTGCCATTTTTTTATTTCCCTATCTTTTCCCATCTTTAACCCTAAACCATCAAAACCATGAAATTCTTTATTGATACTGCTAACTTAGATGATATCCGCAAGGCACATGATTTAGGTGTGCTTGACGGTGTAACTACCAATCCATCCCTGATGGCTAAAGAAGGCATAAAAGGTCCGGAAAATATCAGGGCCCATTATAAGGCAATATGTAACATCGTTGAAGACCGGGTAAGCGCCGAAGTAATATCTACCACTTTCGATGCTATCGTAAAGGAAGGACACGAACTGGCAAAAATCGATGATAAGATCGTTGTGAAGATCCCCATGATCCATGACGGGGTGATGGCCATTAAAAAACTGGACAGTGAAGGCATCCGAATCAATTGTACGCTGGTATTTTCAGCCGGTCAGGCACTTCTGGCGGCCAAGGCAGGGGCGTCCTATGTTTCCCCGTTTATCGGAAGAATCGACGACTCAGGGCATGACGGACTGGAACTGATTAAACAGATCGTAACCATTTATAAAAATTATAATTTCAAAACGGAAGTTTTGGCGGCCTCCATGCGAAATGTTAACCATATTATCAAATGTGCCGAATACGGTGCCCACGTGGCCACTTGCCCGCTGAAAGCAATCCTGGGGCTGCTCTACCATCCTTTAACCGACAAGGGGCTTGAGATATTCCTATCCGACTATCATAAATTAAACGGTTAAAAAAAACTTTCCGGTAGGTAAGTGGCACTTGTTACAGCAGTTGGCTAATTCCTAAAGCCAACCCTATTACTTAGAAATTCCTTTGAGTTTTAGCGCCCGGGTGGCTTGAATTAAAATATTCTTTTGACTCAAAGACGCCAAGACTTCAAGAATTCACCGGGTTTTAAGTATTTTGTTCGGGCAACTGGTTAATTTTAATTGAAAAATAGAATTAACATATAAAATCCGGTATGTATATTATAAAGGTAAAAGGAAAGAAAAAAATACCCGATTACATACAGGTAAGGGATGATGATTTCACTCTGATCGGCTACATGAGTATAAAACCGGGGAATCCCATGCTCCGGCTCGAAAAGCTGGGTTTCAAGGGTAAGGAAGAGGAATTTCGTGAAATCATAGAAAATATTCCATTCGGCAAATTACAGAAACTTGATCTTTAATTATGGTTTTCTCCAATGATCCTGTCATCCGTGTAAAAAATGCAGTCATATACCAGGAAGACAAAGCTGTTTTAAATGAAATTAATTTTGAAGTAGAGAAAGACGAGCTGGTTTTCCTGGTTGGAAGAACAGGAAGCGGGAAATCCTCATTACTTAAAACCCTTTATGCCGATCTTCCTCTTCAATTGGGAGATATAGAAGTTGCCGGCTTTAAGATTAAGGACTTATCGAGGTCCAAAGTTCCATCACTCCGCAGAAAACTGGGAATCGTATTCCAGGATTTCCAGTTGTTTAACGACCGCACAGTAGCTGAAAATCTTTTTTTCGTAATGAAAGCCACCGGATGGAAAGACCTGTCTAAAATGAAAACCAGGCTTGCTGATGTATTGATGCGGGTGGGCCTGGGGTCGGTTGATAATAAATTTCCGCACCAGCTTTCCGGCGGTGAACAGCAACGAGTGGTTATTGCTCGGGCACTGATCAATGAACCCGTACTACTGGTTGCCGATGAGCCTACCGGCAACCTTGATCCCGAAGTCAGTGAGGGTATTTTCCGCCTCTTTCTCGAAATCAATAAAAGCGGCACGGCCATAGTAATGGCAACCCACAATTATGACCTGATTAAAAATCATCCGGCCCGGATACTGAAATGCGAGGGCGGTAAGCTTTTCGATTCGAAAATTGAAAATTTTGAATTGAAAAATGTCTTTTATTAATCCTGTCGGATCCTTACATCCCCGTACTGGGATGTAACGGAAATCGTTACGGCGGAGCTTCCTTTCCCGATCCTGCCTTCATATTCCCTGGAAGTATTACCCTCGTGGATCTTGTTGAAATCAACACTACCGTGATCATAGCTGAAATTTCCGAACTGTACTTTCACGGTGATTCCTGCATTCAGGTCGGGAGGCAGATCAAGGCGCACCGGACCGAAACTGCTGTTAATATCAATTGACTGGATGTCTTTACTGATATTGCCGATATTGGTCTGACCACCATATTGAATATCGAGCTTAAGCCTTTTATTCAGGCGATCAACATCAAAGGAAGAAAAGTTAACGGTAGCCTCCAGCGAACCTACCTCTCCCAGGTTTACTTTTCCATATTTGGAAACCATGGTAACATCCGCAAGCTGGTCAATATCAAGGTTAGAGAATTGGGAATTCACGTCGGCCTGACCGATGGTGCCTACATTAAGAGAGGAATAGCTGACTTTCAAATCCCCGGTATTAAAAGCGTCAATTTTACTCGTCCCCCCGCCGAAGGAAAGGTCAACGTCGTTATTATTGGTAAGCTTGCCGGTATTTAAATTCCCGTAGGACTCGTTAATTGTTACTTTGCCATCATAATCGGCAAGGTAACAATCACCGAAACTGTTCTTTAAATACAACGGATTATTCTTCGGCATGTAAACGGTATAATTGATTTCCATGGAATTATTTCCGTTATTATTCCGACTGCTGTTAATGACCGTTTTATAAGTTATGCTTGATGAAGGATTAGCATCCTCGATATTGATATTGATCCTGTCAAGTAAATCCTTCGCCCTGTCTTCGGTAGATGAGCGGGTAATAATATCAATATGCACCTGCATTTGATTTTTATCCCAGGTATTCACATGGAGTTCACCGAATGAATTGGTAAATGAAACGGAAGTGCCGGAAGTAATAGTGTAGGTCTTATCTACCTGTTTTCGTTGTTCATTATCATAATGCGGAGCACGGGCTATGCACCAGGTGCATGCAAATACAAGCACGGGCATTAAAAAAAGTTTTTTAAACCTTGGATTTTTCATCTTTTTTGGCCTTTTGGATCGATTGTAAAATATTGAGTTGTTCATTGAGGATTTTAATACGAAGCTGAAGGTTCACAATCATGGCATCCACAATTTTTTCACTGTAGGATTTTGACAGTTCGGTCTTAAGCTGAGAATACATTGAATCAAGCTGATTGATGTCATGATTAAAACTTTTTCTGAAATCGGGATCTTTCTTCAGGTAGGCCTGGATCTCTTCCCTTTTTTCGGAAATTAAGGTAGAATAATAAGACTCTACCTGTTTAAGTTCCGTGAGACGCGGGTTGACAGGAACCGCATTTACGGAATTTCTGTCATGCACATATCGTTCGATGAGCAACCCGATAACAGCAGCCAATAAAACTATGGAAGCCGCTTTCCACATCCACTGGGTTATAGGAATTGTTTTCGCTTTCTGCCGGTTCATCCGGTTCACGATATCATCCCAGGATTTGTCCCCGGGAAGTTTATTATCAAATTCCTCCCTGTTTTCCCTGATAAATTTTTCCAGCTTGTCCATGATTAACTTATTCTTTCTTTTAGGATCGTTTTCAATTTATTCTTTGCTCTTATGTATTGTGTTTTGGAAGTGGATTCCGAAATACTCATGATCCTGGCAATTTCGGAATGATCGTACCCCTCCAACAGGTAAAGTGAAAAGACGGTCCGGAAACCGTCCGGTAGCTGCTGAATAGCTTCCCTTACTCTTTCTACATTGAGTGCCAGGTTTTCTTCGTCCGGGGAATTTTCTTCATCTGAGTATTCTATGTCATCGACTGATTCATAAAGCATTTTTCTTTTACGGAGATGATTGATTGCCTGGTTCACGGCAATTTTTTTAAGCCATGCCCCAAAAGAAGATTCCCCCCTGAAGGCCCCCATGTGCTGAAAAGCACTGATAAAGGTTTCCTGGAGTACATCCCTGGCTTCTTCTTGATCATTCACAATACGGTAACATATATTATACATGGCCTTCGAATATTTTTTATACAAAGCATACTGCGAAGAACGGTCTCCTTTCATGCTCCCGGTTATCAACGGTCGGGTGTCATCAGGCTGCGGATGCTCTTTTTTTATCATTTCCTGTCGTAAAGACATCAATTTAAGAGGAGAGTTGCATGGATAGCCATGTTTATAAATCCTGCCGGATAAATTTGAGTCAAATAATGTAAAAAATCATTTAAATTGAAAAGTTATATAAGGGTTGTCGGTTGCAGGATTCCAGCCAGGAGCCGGGTTTTACCCGGATTACCATGCCTAATTTGTTACAGGTTGTTCGTGACAGATTTGATTTTGCTTGGGAACAGAATCGCACTTTTCATTCTTTAAACGTTCACTGATTACTACTTCATTTTGATAGATGTCAGTTATCAACCTGCATCGAACCTTATCAAATAAAGAGGGTAATTATCCGGATTTTATTTCATATTCACTTTCAACGAATCAAGGTTTTGCTTCGGCAGGTAAAAATCCGGGGAGATCTGCAATGCCGAATCGTATTCTGATTTAGCAGCCGAAGTATTCCCCATGGCCTCGTTCAGCATGCCCTTTAAATTGTACAGGGAAGCTTTCATCGGTACCTGTTGCTGAACAGAATCGTTTTTCGGGAATGTAAGTTTCAACGTATCGGCCTGATTTTTCGATAACAATATGTTCACGTTGGTCAGGGATTCCTTATACCTTTTAACTTCATACTGCAAGGCCGCTGTTTTGTACAGGTAAGATATGTTGGAATTATTTTTAAGGTATAGAGATTCATATTCCTCGATCGCCTTTTCCTTGGCTCCGACCCTTTCCAGCGATACAGCCTTCATTTCCTGGGATCCGGTATTCTTGGGATTCAGCAATAAGACATCATTGGCCACCAGGATGGAAGAAACATAATCCTGACTGTTGAAATAAAAATACTGGAGAGCATAGAGTAGGGAATCATTCCTGGGCTGAAGGACACATAATTGGTAAAGCGCGCTTACCGCCACACCGGCATCATTGTATTTTATGGCGCGGTTATAGACGGCTCTTTCAATTTTATAAGGCATCGAATTAGTAATATCATCCTGGGATTGCGCCTGCAGATGACAGGAGCAGAAAATCAAAAAAGGCATGCAAAAAACTATTAATCTTTTCATTTTTTTAAATTATTAACATTTAATTCTCTCTTTTTTTTCAAATTGTTTTTTATCTCCGGTTTGTTGCCGAGTTTTTTCATCAGTTTCATGGCTTCTTCACGGTTATTATTGATCTTGCCGTCAAGAATGGCATCCTTGATTTCATTTTTTATTATTCCCACTACTTTTGAAGGGCCGATGCCATAAAAGTCCATGATCTCTTCGCCGGAAACCGGTGGCTGGAAATTCCTGATCCTGTCCTTTTCTTCAACTTCGGCGATCTTTTTTTCCACTTTTTCAAAGTTCCTGATATATTGAGAGACCTTATTCTGGTTTTTTGAGGTCACATCGGCCTTACAGAGCAATAATAATTTGTCGATATCATTTCCGGCCTCGAATAAAAGTCTTCGAATTGCCGAATCGGTTACGGTTTCATCCACCAGGGCAATGGGACGAAGATGGAGCCGCACGAGTTTCTGTACCAGTTTCATGCGTTCATCCAGGGGGAGTCTGAATTTGCGGAATAAACCGGGAACCATCCTTGCCCCCAGGTCCTCATGGCCATGAAAAGTCCACCCTGCCCTGGCGTCGAATCGTTTGGTCCTGGGTTTGGCAATATCATGAAAAATAGCAGCCCAGCGGATCCAGGGATCGGATGTTTTTGCCGCTACATTATCCAGCACCTGCAAAGTGTGATAAAAGTTATCCTTGTGCGATACATTGTTCACGGTTTCCACGCCTTGTAAATCTACTAATTCAGGGAATATTATGGAGAGAAGTCCGGCGTGAAACAATAATTTAAAGCCATAAGAAGGGCGTTCACAGAGTACGATCTTCTCAAGCTCGTAGGTGATCCGCTCCTGGGAAACAATCCCGATCCTGGATACATTATTCCGTATGCCCTCAAAAGTTACGGGATCAATATCAAAATCAAGCTGGGAAGCGAATCGGATAGCCCTTAACATGCGTAACGGGTCGTCGGAAAAAGTGAAGGACGGATCAAGCGGAGTGCGGATCATCCTGGCGACCAGGTCTTTTTGCCCATTAAAAGGATCCAGTAATTTGCCGTATTCTTTTCCATGCAAGGCTATGGCCATGGCATTGATCGTGAAATCCCGGCGGTTCTGGTCATCTACCAGGCTGCCTTCCTCTACCACCGGCTTCCTGGAGTCCCGGTGATAAGATTCTTTACGAGCCCCGACAAATTCATAGTTAATCCCGTGATAGCGCATCAGGGCCGTGCCGAAATTCTTATAGATAGTAAGGCTTTTTCTGATCCTGAGTTTTTGCGCTACACTTTCAGCCAGCTTTATTCCGCTTCCGACGGTGACAATATCTATATCCGCTTCGTCCTTTTTGATTTTCAGTAAATAATCCCTTACAAATCCGCCGATGACATAGGCTTCAGCGCCGGATTCGGACACAATACCTCCAACCAGTTGAAGAACCGGAAATTGATCAAGAAATCTGGCGTGCTGCATTATTTCGTCAATGTCATGGATATGGAATACTGCAAAAATAACAATTAAATTAAGGTTTGCATCCTGCGATGTTAAACTCTCGGCTACATGAAAAAAATAAAATTTAAAAAATATGATCTTAGTCTGAATTTATTTAAGGTAAAATCTTAACTTTGGATCCCATAGGTACGGATTCAAAAAATCACTTATGGGGCCAACCAAGTATATTTTTGTTACCGGCGGTGTAACGTCATCATTAGGAAAGGGCATCATTTCATCTTCTCTTGGAAAACTCCTTAGGGCCAGAGGTTTATCGGTTACCATTCAGAAATTCGATCCTTATATCAACATCGACCCCGGGACCATGAATCCTTATGAACATGGCGAATGTTTTGTAACGGAGGATGGCGCTGAAACGGACCTTGATCTGGGTCATTATGAAAGATTTCTGGGTGTCGCCACCTCACAGGCAAATAATGTCACAACCGGAAGAATCTATAATAATGTGATCATGAAGGAGCGCCAGGGTGATTACCTGGGGAAAACCGTGCAGGTGGTTCCGCATATTACAGATGAAATCAAAAGATATTTTTACCTTTTAGGGGAAACCGGTGAATATGAAATAGTTATCACTGAAATCGGGGGTTGTGTCGGGGATATTGAATCCCTGCCCTTTATTGAAGCTGTCAGGCAGGCCCGTCTCGATCTCGGGCCGCAAAGTGCCCTGGTCATCCATCTTACCCTGGTTCCCTACCTCCAATCTTCAGGGGAGCTGAAAACAAAACCGACCCAGCATTCGGTAAAGCAATTACTGGAGGCAGGAGTGCAACCCGATATCCTGGTTTGCCGCGCGGATCACCCGCTGCCAATGGATATCAGGAGAAAAATTGCATTGTTCTGTAACGTATCAATTAATTCCGTAATTGAAGCCATTGATGCAGAATCCATCTATGATGTGCCGATCCTGATGAAAAAGGAAAAACTGGATGAAAGGGTGCTCGAGAAACTGAATATTATGAATTACAGGGAGCCGGACATCGAATTATGGAAGGAATTTCTCGGACGATTGAAAAATCCAACCGGCGAAGTGAATATTGCCCTCGTAGGAAAATACGTCGAGCTTCACGATGCCTATAAGTCGATTAATGAATCTACCATTCATGCCGGAGCTGAAAACGAATGCAAGGTAAACCTGCACTGGATCGCCTCCGAAGATATTAAAGAAGAAAATATTTACCAGTTGCTCGGCGACATGGATGGAATCATCATTGCCCCCGGATTCGGCGAACGGGGAATCCCCGGAAAAATCCAGGCGGCCAAATTCGCCCGCGAAGAAAAGGTACCCTATCTCGGAATATGCCTGGGAATGCAATGTGCTGTAGTTGAATTTGCCATCAACGTAGCGGGAATCAAGGACGCTGCTTCTACCGAGGTGGATCCCGATACGCCTCATCCCGTGATCGATTTAATGGAAGAACAAAAAAAGGTTTCCGATAAAGGCGGCACCATGAGGCTGGGTGCTTACCCCTGTCATATTAAAAAGGGAACCCTTGTTTACGAAATTTATAAAAAAGAATTTATTACCGAACGTCACCGGCACCGTTACGAATTCAACAATAAATACCTGGAGCAATTTAAAAGAAAAGGAATGGTATTTTCCGGTATTAATCCCGACTCCAATCTTGCCGAAATCATAGAGCTGAAGGACCACCCCTGGTTCATCGGAACACAATTTCACCCGGAATATAAGAGCACAGTACTCAATCCTCACCCATTATTTGTTAACTTTGTGGCCGCTTGCCTTGAACACAAGAAGAAAAAGCTCGAGAACGGTAAGCATATTTTAGTTTAAACGATAAACATGGACAAAAACCAGATAACAGGACTGGTGCTGATTTCACTGCTCCTGTTTATTTACATTTATTTCTTTGCTCCTAAAACGCGGCAAACACAACCTGTACAGTCGAATGTCCAGGATACTACCCTGGTGCATCATCAGGATACCACCGTCAAAAGTGAAGAAAAAGCTTCCCCGGTAAAAGCGGTCATGAAAACCGAAAATGTTGACACCGCCAAAACAGGCGCCTATGGCGAATTGTTAACCGGCGAATCCCGGGATATCCGGATAGAAAACCAGGATGCCGTTTTCACCTTTTCATCTCACGGCGGAAACATCAAGGAAGTACAGCTAAAAAAATACAAGACCTATACCCAAGAACCGCTTTACCTGTTGGATGATAAAAACAGTAAAATATCGGAGATAATTTCGACCAAAGACGGAAACTATGATATCGATAATTTTTATTACAACACGGACAGCCAGAATCGGGTACTAAGCAAAAATGACACGGCAACACTAAGCTTTATCGCCCGGATCAGTAAAGGAAAATATATTAAAAGAACATACCGGATCCCGGGACGTGGCTACCGTTTTTCACAGGATACGAAATTCAATGGGATAGATAATGATTTGGTCAAGAATGAAATTCAACTGAGCTGGGAAGATCATATCATGAATACGGAAAAAGATCTTCGTACCAGCCAGATAAAAACCACGATTACTTACCATACGCCGGAAGGGGGGTTTGAACAATTAAAGGAAACATCCCTTTCGCAGGTGGATAAAACGGAAAACGGACCGGTCAATTGGGTGGCTTTCAAACAGAAATTTTTCTGCGACGCGATAATCGGCAACAGGCCTTTTGAAGGAGGTTATTTCCTTACCGATACCACCGGCGAGCCGAACGTGGTCAAACATGCTATCTTCAGTACGTCACAGAATATTACCGATTACCAGGCAGGATTCACCTACTTTTTCGGACCCAATGATTACCAGATCCTGAAAAAAGTAGCCCCTGACTTTTCAAAAAATGTATACTTAGGCTGGCCCCCGGTAATCTATGTCAATAAATACCTCATCATTCCGATTTTCGACTGGCTCGAGCGATTTATCGGCAATTACGGGATCATCATCATGCTCCTTGTCATTATTGTAAAAATCCTTCTCTTCCCGTTATCCTATAATTCCTATGTCTCGATGGCAAAAACGAAAGTGCTCAAGCCGCAACTCGATGCTATCAAACAACAATTTGGCGGTGACATGCAGAAGGTGCAAAGCGAACAGATGAAACTTTACCAGCAGGTAGGCATTAATCCCCTGTCAGGATGTATACCCGTCGTACTACAGATGCCAATCCTGTTTTCCATGTTTTACTTTTTCCCAAACAGCATTGAATTACGGCAGCAGCATTTTCTATGGACGGATGACCTTTCCACCTATGACTCAATCTTGCATTTGCCGTTCAGCCTTCCGGCCTATGGCGATCATGTAAGCCTGTTTACGATCCTGATGACGGCCTCTACTATTCTTTATACCTGGTCGACGAGCCAGTTGAGCTCCGTAACCGGCCCCATGAAAACCATGCAGTATTTAATGCCGCTCATTTTTATGTTTGTGCTAAACAGTTTTCCCGCCGCCCTCACTTTTTATTATTTCGTTTCCAACCTCGTGACCTTCGGCCAGCAGACACTGATCCGCAATTTCGTTGATGATGAAAAGATTAAGCGGATACTGGAAGAAAACAAAAAGAAAAACGCGACGAAGAAAAAGTCCCGATTTCAGGAACGATTGGAGGACGCGATGAAGGCCACGGAGGAAAGTAAAAAGAAGCAAAAGAAATAATGGCACGCAAGGTATGTTTCGCGCAAAGGCGCTAAGAACGCCAGGGTTTTTATCGCGCGAAGACGCAAAGAACGTTAAGGTTTTTTTCGCGTGAAGACGCAAAGGTCGCAAAG
>CAYNCU010000076.1:0-17486 GCA_964395765.1 uncultured Roseivirgaceae bacterium
ATGCATTTTGGCCTTTTCGGCCTCCTCCTTTTTCCCTTCCTTCAGAAGGCTGCCGATCTGCCTGGATAGCTGCTTCGATTCATTTAACAATCCGTCCAGTTCCTGTTGGGTATTTCGACGTTGCTGGTCGATATCCAGGACCGTTTTTAAGATTTTTTTTACATCTTTTACCTTCTTTTTTTCAAGGCCGGCTTCCACCTTGCTTAAATTTTCCCTGATATATCCTACTTGTAACATGGAGTAAAAAATTAGAATTACAAAGTAATAGAATTTAATCTAATTTCGGAGCCTATTTGAATTATCGAGTGTAAAATTCGTTATATTTGAAATATAAAAGAATTCTTGACTTTTATAAGCGGGGTGAATAATATTGCGTGGCAATTCAACCTGGGACGGTTTTTAAATTCTTTCCTGGTCTTCGAATTCAATTTCCGTATATAACTAATCAACAATATTATCTGTTCTATTCTTTTTATTAAATCTATAATAGTTTTATGTATAACATGGATGACCTGAAGGTGAGGCTTCTTTCTGAGTTGAAAGAGATCGCTGAAGAATTAGGAATTAAGAATTTCAAGAAACTTGCCAAGCAGGAATTGATTTACAAAATTCTGGATGCCCAGGCCGCCCGGCCGGAAGATGGCAGCCCCGTGAAGAGTTCCAATGCAATATCGGAAAATTCGGAAGATGATAACGGATCTTCTACAAAAATCACCAAACGAATGAACGTAACGGAAATCGGGAATGAGGATGTACGGGATAAAACCGCCGATGAATTATTGAATTCTCTTTCATTGGATATCGATGAAAGCGTTACCTCCTTCGGAAATGATGAAGGGGATGTACTTCCTGAACCGGTTCTGGAAGAAAAACCGAGTCCCAGAAAGGAAGTCAAGGAAGAAATGAAACCGCGTCATTCACTGATAAAGGAATTTGACGGTGTAATAGAAAACCAGGGCGTGCTTGAAATAATGCAGGATGGTTATGGATTCCTCCGTTCCTCGGATTATAACTACCTGGCCAGCCCTGACGATATTTACGTATCGCCTTCCCAGATAAAATTATTCGGCCTAAAGACAGGGGATACCATTACCGGCTTGATCCGCCCTCCGAAAGAAGGAGAAAAATATTTTGCTTTACTCCGGGTTATCTCGGTCAACGGAAAAACAACGGAGGAAATCAGAGACAGGGTACCTTTTGAATACCTTACGCCGCTCTTCCCTGACGAAAAGATAAATCTTACCACTACCGCCGATCCTACCAATTATTCCATGCGTATTCTCGATTTGTTTGCGCCGATTGGCAAGGGACAAAGAGGAATGATCGTGGCACAGCCTAAAACCGGGAAAACCGTTTTGTTAAAACAAATAGCCAATGCTATCGCTTCCAACCATCCTGAAATTTACCTTATGATCCTGCTTATCGACGAGCGGCCTGAGGAAGTAACGGATATGGCCCGCAGTGTGAAGGCTGAAGTAATTTCATCAACCTTTGACGAGCAGGCTGAACGGCATGTGAAAGTCGCCGGAATTGTCCTGGAAAAGGCAAAACGAATGGTGGAATGTGGTCATGATGTTGTGATCCTGCTGGATTCCATAACCCGCCTGGCGAGGGCTCACAATACGGTCGTTCCTTCCTCCGGCAAAATCCTTTCCGGCGGGGTAGATGCAAACGCGCTTCATAAACCTAAAAGATTTTTCGGTGCGGCCCGTAACGTTGAAAACGGAGGCTCACTGACTATCATCGCCACGGCTTTGATTGAAACCGGCTCTAAAATGGATGAGGTGATCTTTGAAGAATTTAAAGGTACCGGTAACATGGAATTGCAGCTTGACCGGAAACTTTCCAACAAGAGAGTATATCCTGCTATTGATGTTCCGGCTTCCAGCACCCGGAGGGAAGAACTGCTGCTGGATAAGGAAACTCTTCAAAGAGTATGGATACTCCGGAAATTCATGTCCGATATGAATTCCAATGAGGCAATTGAATTCATGCTGGACAAGATGAAAGGCACCCGCACCAACGAAGAATTTCTCGTATCAATGAACGGGTAAATTTCAGAACCCGGAAAAATTCAAGGAATAAAATTTGTTGAGTATTAATAGAAGATGCCAGGTTAGGTATACCTCCTCAAAAACAATCCTTGACCTGAGTAAGAAATGTCTGAACCAGGCCCCCGGATTTTAAACAGTCATAATATACAGTCATAATTCAGGGTAAATTGAACAGGTGTAGCCGGATATTCATAACAACTTTGTCATGGAAGCCGGGCAATCTGTATAAAATATTTTAGCTTTATAAAAAAATAAGCACAACCTGAATATGAATGTTCATATCTATGTACTGACATTCGTCTGGATTATTTATCTTGCCGGCCATAGCCTGTTTGCCGGAAACCGGGTAAAGACGTTTGCTTCGGGAATAATGGGTCGTTATTTTTCATGGTACAGGATAATTTATGTAGTGTGCTCTACCCTGTTATTGGCAATGATCGGTATTTATGTTTTTTGGATCCCGTCAACCTGGATATTCCATCCTTTTGAAATTTCCGGTTTGGCCGGCATTGTATCCGGTATATCGGGAATTATCATTATCCAACGAGCATTTAAAGAGTATGATATCAGGGAGTTTTTAGGAACCCTATTCCTTCGGGGAAATGAAGATTTTAAGGATAAATTGAAAACATCTGGAATTTTATCTTATGTAAGGCATCCCCTGTATTCTGCCACGATATTGATAGCCGTCGGATTTTTTTTACTAATTCCTACCACGGCAAGCCTTTTATCTGTAACCTGCATCACGATTTATCTTTTCATCGGAATTAAAATTGAGGAAGCTAAGCTGGAAGCGGAATTCGGAAGCCATTACCGGGAATACAAAAAAGATGTGCCTATGATAGTCCCCAGGATCAGCAGGCTCATAAAAAAGGATAATACCGGATAAAAATATTAACAGTTTTTATGTTAATAATTTATTTTATTAATTTTTGAGAGCATAATTTCAGATTTTTAAATTATAATTTGATAAAATGGCCAATTTGCAGGAAGAAAAACAGGAAACCGCTGTTTCCAAGAAAAGAATTTTAAAGAAAAATATTGCCAATTCCATCCTTGTAGAGGTGGCATGGGAGGTGTGTAACCAGGTCGGGGGAATCTATACAGTGATCCGTTCAAAGTCGCCTACCCAGACAAAAAAATGGGGCGATAATTACTGCACAATAGGCCCAAATGTTCATCCGCATATATCTACCGAATTCGAAGAAATGAAAGATTCCCAGAGCCCCTTCGCTTTGGCGGCAAAAAAAATGAAGGAGGAAGGTTATGACGTGAAATTCGGGAAGTGGCTGGTTTCGGGCAGGCCGAACGCCGTAGTGATTAATCCCTTCAGTGTTTATGATAAACTGGGTTCCATAAAGTACGAGTTGTGGAATCACCATGATATTTCGTTTCCGGGAGACGATCATTTATTAAACCAGATCGTGGCCTTCGGATACCTGGTCAGAATCTTTTTCACGCATCTCGCCACTGATGGTATGACCCATAAAAAGATCATCGGCCATTTTCATGAGTGGATGGCCGGCATGCCGATCCCCGAACTTCGTTTCTACAAGATCCCTGTAGCGATAGTCTTTACCACCCATGCTACCCTTCTCGGCCGTTATCTTGCCATGAACGATCCTGATTTTTATAACCACCTTCCTTTCTTTGACTGGATTAAAGAAGCCAAATATTTCAATATAGAAGCATCGGTCAGAATTGAAAGAGCCGCCGCCCACGGATCGCATGTTTTTACGACAGTGAGCCAGGTGACGGCCGAAGAATGTAAGTACCTGATCGGAAGAGAGCCGGATCATATTCTTCCCAATGGGATCAATATTCAGCGCTTCACCGCCTTACATGAATTCCAAAACCTTCACAAAGAATTTAAAGAGAAGATCCATCAATTTGTGATATCGCATTTTTTCCCCAGTTATACTTTTGACCTTGACAAGACCATTTATTTTTTTACTTCAGGCCGGTATGAATACAGGAATAAAGGATTTGACCTGACGATTGAAGCGCTCGCCCGGCTGAACTGGAAACTTCAGCGTGCCGGGGATGATATTACGATCGTTATGTTTTTTATTACGCGGGCGCCCTATCATTCCATTAACCCGCTTGTGCTGGAATCAAAAGCAAAGCTGGAGGAATTGAAACAGACCATTGAGGCCATCAAGGAGGAAATTGCGGAAAAGCTTTTCTATCATGCACCCGTCCACCCCGATCATAAACTTCCGATCCTGAATGAGTTCGTTGATGATTACTGGAGACTTCGCTATCGTCGTTCCCTGCAATCTTTCCGATCACCCGAACTTCCTTATATTGTAACCCATAACCTGATGAACGATGCGGAAGACCCCATTCTGGGATTCCTGAGAACAGCTAACCTGATCAATGCACCGCATGATAAGGTGAAAGTGGTTTATCACCCTGATTTTATCACGGCCACCAACCCGTTGTGGGGCATGGAATATGATCAATTCGTAAGAGGATGTCACCTGGGAATATTTCCCAGCCTGTATGAGCCCTGGGGATATACACCCCTTGAATGCCTTGCCAGGGCGGTGCCTGCCGTTACCAGCAACCTCTCCGGTTTCGGCGATTATGTAGTAAATAATTTATCCAACGTGAATCGTCGATCGATTTTCGTCGTCAATAATAAAACCCAGAATTTTGACCAGGCAGCGAACCAGTTGGCCAACCAATTGCTGCACTTTACCCGCCTGTCACGACGGGAAAGGATTGACTGGAGGTACAAAGCCGAAAATGTTTCCGTTCAGTTCGACTGGGAAAACCTGATCAGTTATTATGATGAGGCTTACCACCTGGCTCATGAGGCTGCTCTGTAAAAAATATATTGATGTCTCATCATGGGAATTAAGGGTTCTAATCCTTAATTAATTTCAAATTCTCATATTAGATCCTTAACGACCTTTTCGGGCTCTTCATCTTTCCGGAAGAAAAGACATTTTGACCTGATTTATGATTTTTGCTATACAAAAAAACGTCAAAATGACATTTCCCGGAGATAAAATTCCGCTGGTTCATTTTTTGAGAAATGAATAATGCGAGGAGAAAAAAATGAATTTTGAAAAATATACATTAAAAGCACAGGAAGGTATTCAAAAAGCGGTTGAGATAGCAACGGCCCATGAACATCAGGCCATAGAACCTGCTCATTTACTCAAAGGTTTGCTGGAGGCAGATGAAAATATATTACAATTTATATTTAAAAAGCTTAATGTTAACCGGGATGTGGTTCAAAAGGGACTGGATGAAAGCATACAATCTTATCCCAAAGTAAGTAATCAACAACCTTATTTATCCGGAGATTCTTCAGCGGTTTTGCAGCGGGCTGAAAAAGCCTGTAAGGAGATGAAGGATGAGTTTATTACCATTGAACACATCCTTCTGGGTTTAACAGTTGGCAAGGATAAGACGGCGACACTTCTTAAAGACCAGGGTTTGAATGAAAAGGATATTAAGTCAGCGATAAGGGAGTTGCGGGGTAACAATACGGTCAGGGATCAGAACGCGGAGGGGAAATATCGTTCCCTGGAAAGATACTCCAGGAACCTGAATGACCTGGCCCGTTCCGGGAAAATTGATCCGGTGATCGGCCGTGATGATGAGATCAGGAGGGTTTTGCAGATCCTAAGCCGAAGAACAAAAAATAATCCGATCCTATTAGGTGAGCCCGGCGTAGGAAAAACTGCCATCGTGGAAGGATTGGCGCAGAGGATCGTCGACGGTGACATTCCTGAAAACCTTAAAACGAAATCCATTATTTCCCTGGATATGGGTCTTTTGATCGCCGGTGCAAAGTATAAAGGAGAATTTGAAGAAAGATTAAAGGCGGTTATCAAGGAGGTGACAGATTCGGAGGGCGAAATAATCATGTTTATTGATGAGATTCACACATTGATCGGTGCCGGGGCGGGAGGAGAAGGAGCCATGGATGCAGCCAATTTGTTGAAGCCTGCTCTTTCGAGGGGTGAATTACATGCGATTGGGGCCACTACCCTGAAAGAATACCAGAAATACATTGAAAGAGACAAGGCCCTTGAACGGAGGTTCCAGTCTGTAATTGTAGATGAACCATCGGAACAGGATTCTATCTCCATTCTCCGGGGGATCAAGGAAAAATACGAAGTACATCACGGGGTAAGAATCAGGGATGACGCAGTAATTGCCGCTGTGGAATTGAGTCACCGTTACATTTCCGACCGTTACCTGCCGGATAAGGCTATCGACCTGATGGACGAAGCGGCGGCCAAACTGAGACTGGAAATTGATTCGCTCCCGGAAGAGCTCGATGAACTGCAGAGGAGGATAACACAACTTGAAATAGAACGGGTTGCTATCCGGAGGGAGAAAGACAAGGAAAAAGAAAGTGAATTGTCAAAAAATATCGCCGACCTTTCTGCAAAGAGAAACGATCTGAAGGCTAAGTGGGAAAATGAAAAGGAAATAATCGGCGGAATACGAAAGGAAAAAGAAAGTATCGACCGATATAAATTTGAAGCTGAACAGGCGGAACGCTCAGGTGATTACGGAAAGGTTGCGGAGATCCGCTACGGTAAAATCATAGAAAGTGAAAAGAGGCTTGAAGAACTCAAGAACAGGATGAATGAGATCCAGTCCGAGTCGGCCCTGCTAAAGGAGGAAGTGGATGCAGAAGATATTGCGGAGGTCGTTGCCCGCTGGACCGGTATACCTGTTTCCAGAATGTTGCAAAGCGAAAAGGATAAACTGTTGAACCTGGAAGAGGAATTGAGTAAAAGAGTTGCGGGTCAGGAAGAAGCCATCGCAGCGTTGTCCGACGCGGTACGGAGAAGCAGGGCAGGTTTGCAGGACCCCAGAAGACCTATTGGGTCGTTCATCTTCCTGGGAACAACAGGCGTCGGGAAAACAGAACTGGCCAAATCCCTGGCAGAATTTCTTTTCAATGATGAAAATGCAATGGTCAGGATCGATATGTCCGAATACCAGGAACGCCACACCGTGAGCAGGCTGATAGGAGCCCCTCCGGGTTATGTCGGTTATGACGAAGGAGGACAACTGACTGAAGCGGTAAGAAGAAAACCTTATTCCGTTGTGCTGCTGGATGAAATTGAAAAAGCCCATTCCGATGTCTTTAATATTTTACTCCAGGTGCTGGATGATGGAAGGCTGACAGACAATAAAGGCAGGGTGGCTAATTTCAAGAATACGATTATCATCATGACCACCAACATTGGATCTCATATTATCCAGGAAAATTTTGCCAGGCTGACGGAATTCAATGTTACGGAGATACTTGATGATACCCGGAAACAGGTTTTCGGACTGTTACGTCAATCGGTACGGCCGGAGTTCCTGAATCGGGTAGATGAGATTATCATGTTCAGACCGTTATCTAAAGCCGATCTGAGGAAGATCGTCAACATACAATTTAATATTATTCAAAAGCGGCTGATGGAAAGCGGGATAAAGATTGAAGCCAGTCCCCGGGTAATGGAACACCTGGCAACCGTTGGCTATGATCCCCAATTTGGTGCCAGACCGTTGAAAAGAGTTTTACAACGGGATATTCTGAATTCCCTGTCAAAGGAAATCCTTGCCGGAAATATCAGAAGGGATTCGGTGATCGGAATGGACCTGAATGATCGCGGGAAGATTGAATTTCTGAACCTGGATGAAGTCAAAATCTGAATATAAAAGTCATCCTGTATCGGGATGACTTTATAATTTATAGAATACACTGAGAAGGGGTCGATTGTTCGGGATTTTATCCTGAATTTTTATTCATTGAAGCCCGATCCCCTGGATTATTATTTTTCATACCGATGCCTGCAATGTAGACTACGGCTGTAACCAGGGAAATTAAAAAGATATTTTTAGTAATTCCGGGAAAGGCATCGGCAATGCTGAAATCCCTGTCCCTTTGATTATGGGAGAAATTATTATCGTAAAACTGCCGGTGATTCTTTTGATTTTCTACATGCAGGAATTCCCGGGTAGGAGACAAATCCCTGTTATTCCCGGGTGAGAAACGGCCTCCATGATTGGGAAGCCGGTTATTTAATGCAAAGGATGTTCCGGACAAATTATACCATCCCAAAGACAAAGTTGCCGATAAAACAATTATAATTAAAGCATAAAAGGAATATTTCAAAAATATTGTAATGGTAACGGGTTTCAATTTGGTTTTTAATGCCGGATTTATTTTAACGCTGAACAATTTTAAAAACCTTTTCCAGTTTATTGCAATATGTAAGACAGTCAGCCATAGAGTCAGGTCTACCGCCGTAAAATGTAACCATCGCCAATATCCGATAACCGGCGTATGAATATTAATAGAAGGTAACACAGTCTTCGACATCATCAATCCTGAAAAGATAATGGTGGAAAAACTCAGAAATATGCACAGGTTCAACAGTAACTTGAACCTGTTGATCAGACTCAGTTTTCCAAAGAAATTTTTGATCATGCAGATCAACCAGTTCCAGTGATACAATATATGTATTAACAAAGCAAGTCCTAGCGTCACGCCCAGCCATTCATGGAAGTTATTGCCGGTAGCGCGTTCCTCATACATGAATAAGAAGGCAAGAATTAAAATAAAATCTAAAATGAGCGGGACAATTGATTTTCTGTTCATCTTCATATTTAGCCGAAAATTATTAGGGGCCTTAGAAAGTTTAGATGCCGATTAAAAAATAAACTTGCCTGGTCGATAGGAAAAATTTGAAGTGAAGGCTCAAAAGAACAATTAAATGGAATAAAGTACTTATTTATTCCTGATAATTTCCGTTTTGATCTGATTTCGGAGCGTGTAATATTTCTCGTAAAGACCTTTAAAGGCAATTCTTTTTTCTACGGTTTCATCGAAATTGCCGTTTAACCCGATCAGTAATTCGCAAATTTCACGAACGGCATGTTTGCCTCCTTCCATGCCGGTAATATAATCACAGATCTGATTTTCCACGACATACTTATAGGTAAGCGGGCTTGCGATTCTCCTGACAAAAAATGAGAGTCCGCAGGATCCGGCCATTCCGAAATCAAGGACATCATCAAACACATAGGCTATTTCACTGAGCTGGCAGCCGGTTTGATTACAAATCCTGTCAAAGGCTTCTTCTTTAAATTTATAATTCAGGTATATTCCATTAAAATGTTCCCTTTCGGCGAAGGTAACAGCCATTTCATTATTTAAGCCGGTAACGATAAAAGTATGGATCAAATGATTATGGATTACATAGTGATTAAATCGTAGCAGGTTTACGCCCATGGAATCCGGTTCGGAAAACAAACTTCCTGCCTGGATAAATTTCAGGCCATCATTAAACACACCATCCCAGTCAAATACAATCCCTTTTATTTCCGAATATTTTTCCCTGATTTCCCCGGGTTGAGTTATAAATTTTCCTCCCAGTGAGGTAAAAGGATCTCCGGTGAAATTCATATTACGTTCTGGATATCAATGATGCCCTTTGGTTTTCCGTCTTCCACGACTACAATGTTATCAACCTTGGTCTCCGAAAAAAGATTGGAAGCTTCAAATAAGGTAGCCCCCGCTTCAATGGTAATCGGGGAATTCGGTTCAAGATCGGAAAGTTTTTTACGGCTGATATTTTCAATTTCATGGAGATGCCTTCGAAGATCGCCATCGGTGAATATACGGTAAATATTGTTTTGTTTATCCAGGACGATAACGGCTCCCAGTTTAGACTTGGTCATAAAAATCAAGGCGTCATAAATCGTGGTATCGCTTTTCAGCATGGTGTTTTCCGTCTGCATGACATCTTTCACTTTCGTTGTGAGCAGGTAAGTATGCCTTTCAAACTGACCTTTACCCGTTTCCGTGAAATCGTTTTGTGTAAGTTGTTTCATCACATACCAGGGCATGGTACAGGCATGAACGCCGATATTGATGGCATTTCTTACGTGTTCGGAATTTCTTACGGATGAAAACATGATCTTGGAGGAATAGCCGTACCGGATAGTGGCGTTCACGCACTGTTCAACCATGGAAAGCGCATCGTGTCCCTGATCCTGTAGACGTCCTACAAGCGGGCAGATGTAATTAGCTCCTGCACACATGGCTATATAGGCTTGCTGTAAAGTATAAATAAGGTGTAAATTAACCAGGAGCCCCTCGTCCCTTAGCATTTTACAGGCTTTTGCGCCTTCCATCGATATGGGAATCTTGAAAACAGTTTTGGTCTTATCGAGCCCCAGACCTAGTAAACGGTGAGCTTCGCTAACAATAATTTCGGCGTTGTTACCCAGGGCTTCAATCTGCAGGATCGGCACTTTTTTGGATAATTGTTTAATGGCGGCGTCAATATCGGTAATACCTTCCCTGTGCATAAAGGTGGGAGTGGTGGTGAGGCCTGTAATGAAGCCCAACTCCATGGCTGCATCAATTTCCTTAAAATTTACAGAGTCAAGATAAAGTTCCATTTTATTATTATTTTCTGTACTTCTTTTCCGTATGATGAATGTCTATGAGCGGTTTTAAAAATTCTTCCAGCTGAGATAATTTCAATTGACTGGCCGCATCGCACATCGCGACAGCAGGATCCGGATGGACTTCAATAAAGAATCCATCTACGCCGGCGCCGGCTGCGGCTCTTGCTATAACGGGGAGGTATTGTCGCATTCCACCCTTGGGATCCGCGCTGGGAATCCCGTATTTCCTGACCGAATGGGTAATATCAAATACAACAGGGTATCCTAATTTGTTCAATTCATAAAAGCTTCTCGGGTCGACAATAAGATCATTATAGCCGAAGACATAACCCCTTTCAGTAACGACAATTTTTTTATTTCCCTGGGATTCGATTTTTTTCACCGGGTGGGTCATATTTTCCGGAGCGATAAACTGGCCGTGCTTAATGTTAATGGTTTTTCCGGTTTTAGCAGCAGCCACAACCAGGGTGGTTTGCATGCACAGGTAGGCAGGGATTTGCAAAACGTCCAGTACATCGGCTGCCTCGGTCGCCTGTTCCGGGTAATGAATATCGGAGAGAACAGGAAGTCCGAAATTGGTTTTAATTTTTTCAAGCAACTTAAGACCATCTGTAATTCCGGGGCCCATGTAATATTCAACGGAACTCCGGTTGTCCTTCATAAAGGAAGATTTATAAACCACGGGGATATCCAGCCTTTCGGAAATATCCTTCAGCGTTTCCGCGGCTTTCATCATGGTAGCTTCTTCCTCGATAACGCAGGGCCCGGAAATCAGGAACAGTTTTCCGGTATTAAATATATTTTCAAAAACTTCCATAAAATCCTATTAAGCGTCGCAAAGTTAGAAATTTGATTAATTTTTATTCGGGTAAATTTATATAAAAAGGGTCATGGGCTGCTATTTCTGCCTATTTAAGGATTGCCTGAGATAAGGATTTCCCGGCTTTATTTTTGGGCTCTTTTTCGTTCATGTTCGTTGAGCAGGATTTTCCGTAGCCGGAGAGACCTCGGCGTGACTTCAAGGTACTCATCCTTCGCGATATATTCCATGGCTTCCTCCAGGGAATATTTCACAGCGGGAACGATTACGATTTTATCATCCGATCCCGCCGCCCGCATATTGGTAAGCTTTTTAGTCTTGGTAACATTAACGGTTATATCATCGGGGCGAACATGTTCACCGATCACCTGGCCGGCATATACCTCTTCATTGGGATGGACGAAAAAAGTACCCCTGTCCTGCAGTTTATCGATGGAATAAGCTATGGCGGTTCCGGTTTCCAGCGCTATCAGAGATCCGTTATGTCGTCCGGGAATTTCACCTTTCCAGGGTTCAAAATCCTTGAAACGATGGGCCATGATGGCCTCCCCCTCAGAAGAGGTAAGAACATTGTTCCTGAGCCCGATTATGCCCCTTGAAGGGATTGAAAATTCAATGTGAGCCCGGTCGCCCTTATTATGAATACTTACAATTTCTCCTTTCCGCTGGGTTACCAGGTCGATTATTTTCCCTGAAAAGGCTTCGGGAACGTGGATGGTCAGGCTTTCGACCGGTTCGTGGTCAACTCCGTCAATATTTTTTATGATTACCTGCGGTTGTCCCAGCTGGAGTTCATAACCTTCCCGGCGCATGGTTTCGACCAGTATGGAAAGATGCAGTATTCCCCTTCCATAAACGATAAGCGTATCGGGCGAATCGGTTTCTTTCACCTTGAGCGCAAGATTTTTTTCGGTTTCCTTGAAAAGTCTTTCCCTCAGGTGTCGTGAAGTAACAAACTTGCCTTCCTTTCCATAAAATGGAGAATTATTGATCGTGAATACCATGCTCATGGTAGGTTCGTCGATTTGCATCGGACTCAGGGCCTCCGGGATTTCAAAATCGGCGACAGTATCACCGATGTCAAAATCATCCAGCCCGAGTACAGCGCAGATTTCACCGGCATGGATCTCCGACTTTACCTTTTCCTTGCCCAGCCCTTCGAATACATAAAGTTCCTTGATCTTGGATTTGAAAATCCTCCCGTCTCTTTTGATCAGGGAAACATTCATTCCTGATTGAAGCTTTCCGCGATGTAATCTCCCGACCGCAATCCTTCCCACGTAGGAAGAATAATCCAGGGAAGAGATCTGCAACTGGGGAGTGCCTTCCAGGTATTTTGCCCTGGGGATATAATCGATAATAGTATCCAGAATATAAGTAACATCAGTGGTTGGTTTTTTCCAGTCCTCCGACATCCATCCCTCTTTGGATGAACCGTAAACCACCGGAAAATTCAACTGCTCTTCAGTGGCATCCAGGTTAAACATCAGGTCAAAAATGGATTCATGAACGCCTTCCGGATCGCAATTGGGTTTATCAACCTTATTGATAACAACGATTACCTTCAGGTTAAGCGCGAGAGCCTTCTGAAGCACGAAGCGGGTTTGTGGCATCGGCCCTTCAAAAGCATCCACCAGCAGCAATACACCATCCGCCATATTCAGCACCCTTTCCACTTCCCCTCCGAAATCGCTATGACCGGGTGTATCGATGATATTTATTTTTATTCCTTTATATCGGACAGAAACATTTTTAGCCAGGATAGTAATTCCCCTTTCCCTTTCCAGTTCATTGCTGTCGAGGATCAGTTCGCCCATATCCTGGTTGTCCCTGAATAACTTTACCTGGTAAAGTATCCTGTCGACAAGGGTGGTCTTTCCATGGTCAACATGGGCAATTATGGCTATATTCCTGATATCCTGCATCCGATCAATTGATTTTCACTTTTACAGAGGCACAAAAGTAGTCAGAATATTTGCGAATTGAACTTTTAATTTTATTCTTCCTTAAATCAGGGAAAAGTTTCAGTAAGTCGGAAAAGACGTATTACTGTTCCATAAATGAAATCAATGCAATTAATATTTACCGGGTTTTTAATAAATTGAACCTGTTATTAACGTTCAGGTTCTTAGTATTCACCGGGTGATATTAATCCCTTAACCGGGCTTTCAGTTGAAATGACGCCCTTAATTAATAAAATCATATACCTGATAAAAAATATTATTACCCGGGCAACCGGTAAGCGGCAACCTGAAGGACGTTTTTATTTAGGAGTTACCATATATATTCTTATTTCATGCCTGTATTGTAAAATATCCTTTGCTCAACAAGTCATTCTGCAAAACATTCGGGGAAAGGTAGTGGATAAAGTAACGCATGAGCCGTTGATCGGCGCTTCGGTATTTATTGAAGGGAGCACACCGGTCATAGGAACGGCGACCGATACGGCAGGGAATTTCCTGCTAAAAGGCGTGCCTGTCGGCCGGAAATCGCTTAAGATTTCCTGCATAGGTTACCTGTCGAAAGAATCGGATAACCTTATTATTTCTTCCGCTCATGAAATGTTCCTTGACATAGAACTACAGCCGAATACCATTACGGTAAAGGAAGTTGTCATTACTTCCGGGATCGATAAACACATGCCCTTGAATTCAATGGCCATGGTGAGTGCCCGATCGTTTTCCATTGATGAAACCAGCCGGTATGCGGGAAGCCTGGGTGATCCGGCCCGGATGGCTTCTAACTTCGCCGGCGTTATGGCGGAAAGCCCTCAACGAAACGATATTATTGTCAGGGGAAATTCTCCTTCCGGATTATTATGGCGGCTGGATGGTATTGAGATCCCGAACCCCAATCATTTCGGAACGATTGGCACGACCGGCGGACCCGTGACGATTCTCAATAATAACCTGCTTACCAATTCCGATTTTTATATCAGCGCCTTTCCCGCCGAATACGGGAATGCCCTGGCAGGGGTATTTGACCTGAAAATGCGTACCGGTAACCCTTTTGCCCGGAATTTCTGGGGTGAAATAGGCTGGAACGGATTTGAGGCTGGCGCAGAAGGGGGATTTAATAAAAATAACAGGAGCTCCTACCTGGCAGCCTACCGTTATACATTTCTTGGAATTATCGGGAAACTCGGCCTGATCGGATATGTGCCGCAATACCAGGACCTTACTCTTAAATTCGATATACCCACCGAACATGCCGGTGAGTTTTCCATTATCGGCATGCAGGGAACCAGCCATATCGATCTTTTTGATACCGGGAAAAAAACTGATGAATGGACCTTTTCCGATGAAGGGCAAAATCTTAGCCTTAAAACCGGAATGGGTTTGATCGGCCTTACCCACCGGATCACCCTGAACAAAAAAATAAGCCTTCACCAATATCTTTCCGCACAGCAAAGCTTCAACCGTGAACGGACGGATACATTTTCCCTTGTTTCCCTGACCCCGTTTCCAACCGATCGTTATGATTCCTACCAGAATAAATTTTCAGCTTCCTCGTCTGTTGAATTTTTACCCGGAAAGAACGATGAATTCAAGGCAGGTATAACCGGGGATCTTTACCAGGTACATTTCAGTGACAGTTCATGGCAATCTTCTTTTTACAGGGCAAGTACCCTCATCAATGAAAATGTTTTTCTGCTCAGAGGGTACGCCGAATTGCAGGACCAGGTTCTCGGTAAACTTATACTCACCAATGGTATTTATAGTCAATACATGTTCATGAATAAAAGTTTTTCAATAGAACCTCGCGCCGGTATCCGGTGGATCATTAATGACAAACATACCCTGGGGGCAGGATACGGTTTACACAGCCAGATGATCCCCCTTCCCGTTTATTTCTTCCGTACCTATGACGAAAATGGCAGCTATTCCCTGACTAACCGTAATCTCGGATTCAGTAAAAGTAACCACCTTGTGCTTTCCTACGATTTCAGGTTAAATGAAAATATACACCTTAAGATGGAAACCTATTGCCAGTTCCTGTATCATATCCCGGTGCAGGCAGGTAATAATTTTTCACAATATTCAATGATCAATTTCGGGGAAAGTTATGGGATTCGTGAGATTGACAGCCTCGTAAATAAAGGGAGGGGCCGGAATATGGGAATAGAATTTACCCTGGAAAGATTTTTCACGAAAGGGTATTATTGGATGACGACGCTATCATTGTTTGATTCACGTTATACCGGCTCTGACGGGATCTGGCGTCATACCGCCTTCGACGGAAATTTTATTCTGAACCTTTTGGGAGGCCACGAGTGGACATTTCACACCAATCATACCATAGCAGTGGATTTAAAAGCATTATTTGCCGGGGGGAAACGCTATGTTCCGGTTGATGTTGAAAAATCCATGCAGACCAGGCATACCATTTATGACTGGGAGCATGCTTACGAAAAGCGATATGGTGATTTTTTCCGGCTTGATCTCAGGCTTAGCTATAACCTGAACTTAAAACATACCAGTCACCGGTTTGCCATTGACCTCCAGAATATTACCAACCATCAGAACCTGCTGATACAACGAGTCGATCCGAAGACCGGCGAAATAATCAATGATTACCAGATCGGCTTCTTCCCGATGTTTACATGGAAGATGGATTTCAACCTGAAGAAAAAATAATTTCGGGACAGCGGTAAAACGAAATATCGACCGGTTCCCGGGAGACTTCATGTTTAAGTTGATTGAAAATGAAATGGAGGTTGTGGTATCACAAAATGTGATACCTTAACCGGCCGGCTAATCCTATATCAAAAGCACGGAAAGGTATATACGAAATGAGGCGGAAGGGCTGTAGGAAGAAATACAGCAATATTATCCGCTGGGATAAGTAAAATAGACTGTAAAATCGTTACTTTGTAGTAGAAATTATATATACACCATGGATCTACAGGCAGAAAAAACAGCATTGATCAAACGGTTGGAGCAGATAAATGACTTATCGCTAATCCAGGCGATCAAACACCTTGTCGATTACGGGTTGAAAGAAAAAGAGGGAAGGATCAGTATTGAACAATACAACAAGGAACTGGACGAAGCGGATGCAGAAATAGACCGTGGTGAGTTCTATACTCAGCAGGAAGTTGAGAAGCTGTCCAAAAAATGGTAGACAATCCTGTTGTCGTATGGAATAAACGGGCCTATGCATCCCTGCAAAAGGCATATAAAACGATTAAAGAAGATTCCCCGGTAAATGCGGGAAAAGTCCGGGATGATATTTTAAAAATCACCGGCCGGTTAGCCGATCATCCGGAGCAGTATCCCCCTGATAAGTTCAAAAAAGATAACCCGGGAAATTACCGTGCCTTCGAAAAGTATTCCTACCGGATAGCCTACCGGTACACTGCCAAAGAAATCAGAATACTGCGGATCAGACATGTGAAAAAAGAGCCAAAGGAATATTAGCAAATTACAAGCTCATCCCAATCTGAAATCTGAGCTCAAACCAGCCCAGCAGTAACTTTTACAAATCACTTTCACAAAAGAAAAAACAACAAAAAAGAAAGCTTCTTTAAAAAACGGGCAACGGACAAAAAGTAAGGGTTCTGGCCGGTTTACGGTGCGTAAAGGCTACTTCAGGGTAAGCTAAATAGGCCAGGTCCATTGCTTTTTGCTTTAGGCGGGTATTGAACGTGCCCGCTTAGTTTTGCTGGATTTTTTGTGTTTTGGTTTGCGGATAACGATCTCATGGGTTAAACGGCGGGCAGGGTGCGAGGGCCATGTGCGGCTACTTAACATAATTGCCTTATGTAACAGCTTGGGTATTGCAGGGCCGGCCTGTCCCGTAGACCTGGCTTTGTGCGTCAGGTATGCGGGAGGTTCTACGGGGCGTGGCCGGGGCTGCTTACATAAGATGCGGTTATGTTAAGGTAGCTTGGGATTGAAGGGCAGGGAAAATGAGCGTGTGAAAAGCCTTCTTTAAATGTGAAATCTTTCTTTTATCATAGGCGAAAATCCGTTAACTTGAATAGGGAAGACCAGGATAAAAAAATCGTTCTTTGAAAAAAATGAGGCTGGAAGGTGAAAAAAAGATAAGTCGGAAAGGGTAATAACTACTATCCATTCGGGTTGACGATAGCAGGCACCGCTTATACCCGCATCGGGGACAAGGCGAATAAGTACAAGTTTCAGGGACAAGAGTTACAGGACGAT
>CAYNCU010000077.1:0-17427 GCA_964395765.1 uncultured Roseivirgaceae bacterium
TTAGGCAGGTCTACTGCTTCGGCGAGATCAAGGATCCTTCCGTTTTTCATTAAAACATTGATTTTCATGTTTTTGGCAATATATGCTGCATTGCTTGTCGTTCCACGCGCTATCATAAATTCGGCATCATTCCGTTCTATTTTATATTGATTACCAAGCGAATTGATCAGAACAGACAAAGTCGGATCCGTAACCGGCTTGCCGGCTAATTTAACCTTAAATAACTTTCTTCGAATAAGCATATTACTTAGCTCACGCAAGACAATATCTCTTGATTTTGTCCAGTGTTTCACTTCCCCCCAGACATCAAGATCATCCAACTCAAGGAATTCCGAAAATAACTTCTTGTTCGAGGTAAATTCTTTCAATGAAATATCCCGTGACAAAAAACTGAGAAGTGTCGGGTTGATAATTTCCAGGCTGCCGTCGCGGGCCAGCTTTTTTGCACGGTTAATGAGTAGAAGCAGCATTTGCTCGGCGCCGATAGTAGTTTTATGAAGATAAACCTGCCAGTACATTAAACGACGCGCGCTTAAAAAATTTTCGATGGAATATATGGCCTTCTCCTCTACCACCAACTCATTCTCTACCACATTAAGCATTTTCAAAATCCTTTCGGTTCCGATCGTTCCTTCATTTACTCCTGTAAAGAAGCTGTCCCGGTTAAGGTAATCGAGCCGGTCTGTATCCAGCTGACTGGAGACCAGTTGACTGAGAAATTTTTTCGGGTGGGTATGTCTGAAAATAGAAATTGCCTGTTCAAGGCGACCCCCGAATTCTCGGTTTAATTCTTCAAAAACAAGAAGCGAAACTTCTTCATGTGAGATATTTTTAAGAAGGTTTTTTTCCAGTGCATGGGAAAAAGGCCCATGGCCAATATCATGCAGCAGAATGGCGATCATGGCAGCCTCAGTTTCACCGGAAGTAATTTTTATGCCTTTGGATTTCAGATTCCCAAGGGCTTCGTCCATCAGGTGCATGGCGCCAATTGCATGCTGAAAACGGGTATGGAAAGCACCGGGATAAACGAGATCGGTCAGGCCCAGTTGTTTTATCCTGCGAAGCCGCTGAAACCAGGCATGTTCAATAAGTTTAAAAATTATCCCGTCGGGGATATCAATAAAACCATAAACCGGGTCGTTAATAATTTTTTTCTTGATCAATCTATTTGACGGTTATTTCGTTAATTAATTAAGGAAACGGCTAAATCAGGGATTTGAGACTGGTTTCGGTTATTACTTGTTAAATTAATCGTTATTCCTGAGCTTTAATCCGTCTCCGGGAATAACCGGAATATTTAATCCTCTATTGATATCAGGTAAAATTTACATATTATGCAAAGATATACGATTTTATGGGCTGATGATGAAATTGAATTGCTGAAGCCGCATATGATGTTCCTGCAAAAAAAGGGGTATGATGTTACCCCGGTTTACAGCGGCAGGGATGCCATTGAAGAATGTGAATCAAAAAATTATGATCTGGTTTTCCTGGATGAAAACATGCCGGGGATGACCGGTATCGAAACACTTGATAAAATAAAATCCCTGATTCCCTCCTTGCCGGTAATTATGATCACCAAAAGTGAAGAAGAACACATCATGGAAGAAGCAATAGCCAGCAAAATTGCCGATTACCTCATCAAACCGCTGAATCCCAACCAGATTTTAATATCCATAAAAAAAATACTGGACAATAAGAGGCTCATCACTGAGAAAACAAATATAGGTTACCAGCAGGAATTCCAGAAAATCAGTCTCGCCGTGACAGGGCGTCTTAATTATAAGGAATGGGCAGAGGTATACAAAAAGCTTGTTTACTGGGAGCTTGAATTCGAATCTGCCCAAAATAGTAGTATGGCCGAGGTTCTTGAAACTCAGAAAGCGGAAGCCAATGTAAATTTTGTAAAATACATTAAAGAGAATTATGAAAAGTGGCTGAATACCAATGAAATAGAAAAACCACTGATGTCGTATCAATTACTGAAAGAAAAAGTATTCCCGGGCCTTGGCGGCGAAAAACCCGTATTCCTTATTTTAATCGACAATCTCAGGTTTGACCAATGGAAAGTAATCGAACCTTATATCCTTGAAGATTTTACGGTTGAAAACGAGGATACCTATTATTCAATTCTTCCGACCACGACTGCCTATGCGAGAAATGCCATATTTTCCGGTATGCTGCCATCTGAAATGGCCCGTCATCATCCCGATATCTGGCAGAATGAGGATGATGAAGGTGGCAAAAACAATCACGAGGAAGATTTTCTGGTTCGGCAAGTGGCCCGGATGCGTATGAACATAAAGGTTAGTTATAATAAGATTCTGAACGCTTCGCAGGGAAGGCAGCTCATCGATAACTTGCAAAACCTCACCCATAATAATTTAAATGTGATCGTTTATAATTTTGTCGATATGCTGTCTCATGCGCGGACGGAAATGGAAATGATCAGGGAATTGGCGCCTGATGAATCCGCCTACCGTTCAATTACCCGTTCCTGGTTCCAGCATTCATCTCTGCTTGAAATAATACGCAAAATTTCCGGCTTTAAAGCTAAACTTTTCATTTCAACGGACCATGGAACGATGCGGGTTAAACGACCGGTTAAAATCATTGGCGACAGGAATACCAATACCAATCTCAGGTATAAAGTTGGAAAAAATCTCAATTTTGAAGAAAACAAGGTCTTTTTTACCCGAAACCCGGAGAAAATCTTTCTTCCTAAAATAAATGTCTCTTCGGCTTACGTTTTCGCCGTTGAAGATACATTTTTCGCCTACCCAAATAATTATAATTACTTTGTCAATTATTATAAAGACACCTTTCAGCATGGGGGAATCTCAATGGAGGAAATGATAATTCCAATTATTTCCTTAAATTCGAAATGATTTTAGGCTTGAAATAAATTGGAGATCCTTTGTTCCGGACTGGATGAGCTAGAAAACGTAGTTGCCAGGATCTTTGAATTCGGCAAAGAAAATAAAATCTGGCTTTTAAAAGGAGATATCGGGGCCGGGAAAACTACCTTTATGCATGTTCTTGCCGGACAATTAGGAGTAGTTGACATGGTTAACAGCCCCTCATATTCGATCATAAATGAATACCGGACCCGGGATGAAGAAACATTTTACCATTTTGATTTATTTCGTATAAAATCAACCGCTGAAGTATTGGAAATAGGATTTTTAGATTATATTGATTCTACAGATTATTGTTTTATTGAGTGGCCGGAATTGATTGAAAACCTTTTACCATCAAGATACACTGAGGTATTTATTCAGGTTACCGGGCCCGATGTAAGAATTTTTAATGTCAATTTACATGCCTGAAAAAAAACATTCAGGGTTTGAAGCACTCGCAAAAGAAACTTCACTGTATCCGCAGGAAGCGCTTGTAAAAATCAAGCGGAAAAAAGCATCCTTGTTTATTGGGATACCCAAAGAGAATTCCTTCCAGGAAAACAGGATCGCCCTCACTCCGGATGGTGTTAACCTGCTGGTTAATAACGGTCATGAAATCTGGGTGGAAACCGGCGCAGGTCTGGAATCCAAGTTCTCCGATAAGGAATATAGTGATGCCGGGGCCAAAATCATATATACCCGGGCCGAGGTTTTTCATGCCGATATTATCCTGAAAGTTGAACCGGCAACAGTGAACGAAATTTCCATGATGAAACCGGGGAAGGCACTTATTTCGGCTCTTCAGCTGGGTCATCAGAGCATTGATTACCTGAACGCGATCAACAAGAAAAAGCTTACTTCCCTCGCCTATGAATTAATAGAGGATAAAGCCGGGGGAATGCCCGCGGTCCGCGCTATTAGTGAAATTGCCGGCAGTACGGTAATGCTGATTGCTGCCGAGTACCTTAGCAGCGTGCATAACGGAAAGGGAATCATTCTCGGCGGCATAACCGGTGTTCCACCCACCCGCGTGGTAATTCTGGGTTCCGGTACCGTAGCTGAATATGCCGCAAGGGCCGCCATAGGACTGGGTGCAGATATACAGATTTTTGATAATCATTTATACAAACTCAGGAGATTGAAACATGCACTTGGTCACCTGGTATATACTTCAACCATAAATAATATCCTTCTGGCAGATGCCTTAAAACAGGCAGATGTGGTTATTGGAGCCATACGACCGGAAAAAGGAAACAACCGCTATGTTGTCACGGAAGAAATGGTGGCCCGGATGAAGCCGGGATCGGTTATTATCGATGTCAGCATTGACCAGGGTGGCTGCATCGAAACTTCAGAAATCACAACCCATGATAAACCCATATTTGTAAAATATGGTGTTATCCACTACTGCGTGCCAAACATAACCAGCCGGGTTCCACGAACGGCTGCCACCGCCCTGAATAATATTTTTACCCCCATTCTTAACCAGGCTGGAGAAGAAGGTGGATTTGACGAAATGATATTTAACAATCAATGGTTAATGAAAGGGGTTTATGCCTATAATGGAAATCTTACCAATCCCTACATTGCAAGGAAATTCAGCCTGAAATATAAAGATCTTAATCTCCTCCTGGCCGCCAGGTTCCGACTTTAGTTTTGATTTTATTTAAATTGCGTTAAGGAAAGAACATTCCCGTCAGGGTCTCTAAACCAGGCAACTTTAGCCCCGGATGGTGACGTCCATATCCTGTTTTCATCTTGTGACATCCCTTTATAACGATTAAACTTAACCCCTCTTTTTTTTAATTGGTTTACCTTATTTTTTATATTCTTAATCTCCCAGCCCAATACGGTTCTTTGAACCGGAACAAAATCATTTACTTTTTGTATTCTTAACATCGAATGGTAGGCATTGAATTCAAGGGCAAAAGAATCCTCGCTTATCAATTTTAATCCCAGCCTTTTATTATAAAAATCACGGGATTTCGAGGGATGAGAGGTGGCAATAAAACATATAAGTTTAGACTTGTTCATGGATAATTCATTTTAAGGATTAGGTAATTTAAAAAATAAGAGGTGAAAATACCAAGAAAATTAATCCGGATTACAGTCAGGAAAGAGCCGGGGATTTATCCATAGCTTTAATAAAATTTTCAATTTTTTCCATTAACCACATAGGGGTTGATGTTGCCCCGCAAATACCGATTGAATCACCTGGCCTGAACCATTCAGACTTTAGCTCATTTTCGTCTTCAATGAAATAACTCCTTGAATTCGTGTTTCGACAAACTTCAAACAAGGCTTTCCCATTGGAACTTTTCTTACTGCTTGCAAACAGAATTACATCATGTTCCTGTGAAAACCGGGTAAGTTGAGGTTCACGGTTTGAAACCTGCCTGCAAATGCTGTCATTGGAATCAAATTCAATTTCTTCCAGGTTTTTATTGTTGGATTTCATGCGCTCCTCGATCAATTTCTTAATATGATAATAACCCTTGGTGCTTTTGGTGGTTTGGCTGAATAAGGCAATTGATTTGGTAAAATCAATTTTATTAAGATCCTCTTCGGAGGAAACAATGATGGCCGATTTTCTCGTTTGTCCTGATAATCCGATGACTTCGGCATGTCCCTCCTTTCCGTAAATAACAATCTGGCCATTTAAGGAAGACATTTTTTCATAAGCATTTCTCACCCTGTTCTGAAGCTTTAATACCACAGGGCAGGAAGCATCAATAAGTTCGATATTATTTGTAAGGGCAATTTTATAGGTTTCGGGGGGTTCACCATGTGCCCTGATTAAGACTTTACAATCATGAAGATTTTCAAGATCATTCCGGTCAATAACCCTGAGACCCTTTTCCTTTAGTCTCCTGACTTCCATATCATTGTGGACAATATCTCCCAGACAGTAGAGATGAGAGCTATTCTCCATTTCATCTTCAGCCATCTGAATGGCAAATTCAACGCCGAAACAATATCCTGAATTTTTATCGATTTCTACTTTCATGACTTTTATCAAAATCGGTCGAATGGAGCGCCTTTGTTTCCACAAAGGCAAAGCCGGACTTTCAAAATTAAAGCATATCGGCCCATTATCATAAAATGACAAGGCTTTTTTAATCATAAACAGGGTGAATCCACAAAGGTTATTAACCCGGAAGAAAGGGCACTCCCCTCAATTAACAATCTTTTATTGGGCAGGGAATAGGGCCATGTTTAGGGATACTCCTTTTACGGGGACGTGAAGCCGCACAATCTGTTAGTACAGCAGCTATTACCACCATGATAATTAAAAGCCAAATCCTTTTCTTTTTCAAAATTGTAATCAATATTTATTGTACAAATATAAGTTAATGGCTGTTAAAATCATTCTAAATTTATTACACTATGGCTATGAAAACTGAAAAATCCGGAAAAGCAGAAAAAGTTCTGCAGGAACTGGGAAAATCCATTGATGAACTGATAAGTAAAGCCAAAAATTCCAAAGGTCCGGTAAAAAAAGAAATTGACAACCGGATCGAAGAATTGAAACGGAATAAAAAAACGCTTGAACAGGAATTTGAAAAATTCAAAAAGGAACATTCCGGAAATATGGATAAATTTGAAAAATCAGTTCAAAATGCCGCCGGCGAAGTTAAAAAATCGTTTCAGGATTTATTTTCCAGAAAAAAGAAGAAATAACGGTTCATTAAACATCTACCACCTTCGCGGGATTTCCGAAAACAGTTGTATTTTCTTTTATATTTTCAATTACAACCGAACCCGCTCCTATCCGTGCCTTTTTACCGATTTTCACACCGGGCACAATGGTAACGCCTGCACCGATAAAAACTTCATCACCAATCTCAGTTCCTTCACCGGCGATACTTCCCGATCCAACCTGAATAAAATTTCCTAAGGACACTTCTGTTTCAATAATCACTCCTGCGTGAAATATATTATGACTTCCGATCCGCGACTTCGTTCCGATCGAAACCGAATCATTTATGAAATTTCCATGCTCAAGGTAAACGGACCCGGCCAGACTTGCATTCCTGTGAATTGCATTGACCGGTATGATTTTTCTTCGTTCCTTTAACAGCTTTACAATCGATTTACGTTCGGCGTTATCATCGGTAGCAACAAAAGCTTCACATTTATGTCCGATTAATTTTAAAAAGCCGTCATCCGTGGAATTTCCCAAAACTTGGATTTCCATCAACAGGCTTCCATGAAGGGATTTATCATCATCCAGAAATCCATAAACGATTATATCATTACTTTTAAAAATCTCCAGGGCAGCCTTTCCTATCCGGTTAGCCCCGAAAATTATTACAGGTTTTTCCATACCGTTCTATAATTTGTGTTTAAGTTTTCTCCATTAATTTTGCCGATCCCGAAAACCATGGCCATATGCCTTCCAGTATAATAAATATATAAAATGGAAGGTAACTCACCTTGTATCTTTCCAGGGTCCCAAAATTAGGCGTTGAATACGATAGTAAGGTAGCCAGAATAATAATATATATAAGCGATCCGAATAACAGCAGTTTCAATTTCCCCTGAGGAAAATAAATACCCCTGTAAGTTAACAGCAGCGTGGTTAAAAGAATAATCAAATTAATAAGCCCGGGAGCCAGTGTCAATAATCCGCTTCCCTGGAAAGGCAGTGGCATAAATAACCCGGCAAATAATGCTACGGGTAAATTAATGAAGATCCCGGCCGCTGATGAAGGTACAGGGATAAACGGAACCGTATTTTTATGATGGGACAGGGCAATGATTTTCATATGATTTTCCTGTAATACGCCGACGATCCGGTTAAGTGCAAAATTCGGATGGAGAAAGGTACCGGCAACTATTAAAATCGCAAAGACGAGGCCCAGGATGACCGGTATTTGTTTTATATTGAATTTTTCCGACAGGGTATCGGAAACAAGAACTGATACCATTGACACAACCATCAGAATAACAAGGTAATATTTTAAATTCCAATAGATCCACCCCATTAACAGGAATAAAATAATTGATAGGATCCCGATTCGGTTTTTAATATAGAAATCCAGGAAAATAAATGCCATTATTCCCATACACAAATAAGAAAGACTTTCCTTTAACACCCCGGATGACCAGAATACCATGGAAGGAAACAAAGCGAAAGGAATATATGCCGGTAAAAAAAATTCCTGCCGGATTGACGAAAGTGAGTATATAATTAACCAGGCTCCGATAAAACTAAAAAAAGAAAGATATAAGGCATTTAACCAATAATTTCCCCCGGTTATTAAATTTAAAAGGCTCAGGAATTTGATAAAAAACAGGGTCCTCGGTTCCTCGTTCAATCCAAGTACTGACGAAAAGGGATGGTGAATCCCTCCATGGAACACGAATAATAAATATTCTTTCAGGTTACCATCCGCAAGACCTGATAATTTATTGGAAAGCATTTGAAACCGGATGGTGTCACCATTATGGTAGTAATGAATATATAATAATCCCACGCCGATTCCGGCAAGAAGTTTTAAAATAAGGGCGGGGAAAAAAAAGGGTTTTGTAAAAGGATAATTTAATCTTTTATAGCATTGATATGCTATAACACTCAGGATAATAAAGTTACCTGTCCAGTACCAGATCATTCATTTTAAGAATTTTCATTCCTATACTGCAATTTAGACATTTCTTTTTAATACAATAAAAATTATAAAGCTGGATTAAGGATTGACTTTCCGCGGCATTACGGTTGGTTTGAATAACAGTTTGCCATTGGGTAGTAATCTTATTTTGTTCAGGGGGAATATGCTGCAATAATTCAACCGCCTTACGGAGATAGCGGTTATCATCCATATAAATCCCATAAGCTCCCAGTAAGGGGACATACGTATTAATTATGATTCCATAAAGGCTCGAAGTACCAAGATCATTTTTTTTGCTGTATTTTTTTCCGAAATCATAATGTTCAAGCCAATATTTATCAACCTGCGTATTCAGTTGTTTCTTAATAAAGCGAATATGTTCGATATCCCTGATCCGTGAAAATAAATTCTGACGTCCCAATAAAAATCCTGCGAGCTGTCCGATTCTCACAGTAGGAAAATTACCCGGCCTCGTTCGCATGAATTTCCATTGGTGCCGGCTTAAAAAGCCATTGTTCAGTTGATACTTATTATGCAAATGGGAATATTCTCTTTTTAAAGCAGCATGATATTCATCAATGGCCTTTCCTTTCAGGAAGCCCGCGGTGCCGAACAACAGAGCCTCAATGCTTTGAAGATTATCGGAATGTTTTTTAATCACTTTGAACGGAAGATAGGTGGCCATGGCCATCATAGGGTGTTGGTTAATTTTGAATCCAAAGGTCTTGCACAGCAACCTGTATGAAAGTTCTTCCCAGTCATTATTGCAGACCTTGAGGAGTTCCAGAACATACTCGGATTTTTGCTTAAATCTTTCAATGAGCACTCTCTCAAGCATGGCAGAAATATGAATCTGATCAACTTTCCTGATTTCAGGGCTACATGGCAGGTTCTGCCGGTTTTCTACCAAACTATGATATTTATGAAGCAAATCAGGATCGACCCTGTCATTAAGCTCCAGGGAGGGAATAATGGTTTTATCGGTCCTGTAAATTTCGGCATCCTCCTCCCAGACAACATGAAGAATTACATTGTCATATCCGGGATTTTTCTGGTGTTCATGGTCATGCCAGTTGGATGATTTAATATGAATTTCCACATTGCCGTGCCAGCTGACTTCTCCGATACGGATGATGGCTTCAGAGAAATCGGGGCCGGAATCCGAATTCAGATGTCCCGGGGAAATAATTGATAATTTCTCTCCTGTGGTTGTTGTTAAACGGGATTTATTGAAATACTGGAATTGCCAGATAAATGAAAGAAAAGATTCATTGATAAACATAGCTGGATATTTTGGTCGTTCTAATTTAAAAATATAAAATCAATACAGGTAATTTTTTTTCACTCTTACCTGTTTGTAATTATTTATTTATCCAGGCATAGTTTCATTTTTTGAATGATTATTAAAGACGCTTCCCGGGCTGCCTCTTTGAAATCAGTCCCGCTGGAAGCATAGATTATACTTCTCGAGGAATTTACAATAAGTCCGACATCGCTATTCATGCCATAATCACAAACCTCTTCAAGGCTTCCTCCCTGCGCGCCGATACCGGGGATAAGAAGAAAATGGTCAGGGATTATTTTCCTGATGGTTGCCAAATATTGTGCTTTTGTCGCCCCGATCACAAACATGAGCCTTTCAGGATCACCCCAGGAGGAGGTGGTCTTAATAATTTTTTCATAAAGCTTTTCTCCGGCGTCCAGGTTTCTCATCTGGAAATCTGCACTTCCTTCATTGGAAGTCAACGCCAGAACAATTGCCCATTTATCTTTAAAAGCCAGGAAAGGATCAATGGAATCTTTTCCCATGTAGGGAGATAAGGTTACAGCGTCGAAATTGTAATAGTGGTAAAACGCCTCAGCATACATTTTCCCGGTATTTCCAATATCGCCTCTCTTAGCATCAGCGATCTTCAAAAGTCCTTCCGGAATATAGTTTACCGTTTTTCTCAGGCTTTCCATGCCGGGAGGGCCGAGTGACTCATAAAAAGCAAGGTTAGGCTTATAGGCGATACAAAGATCGGCGGTGGCATCAATAATGGCTTTATTAAATTCAAAAACGGGGTCGTCCGAATTCAATAAATGAGGAGGAATTTTTTTAATATCCGTATCAAGCCCGATACAAAGAAAAGATGATTTATTTCGTATCCCGTTAATAAGATCAGTCCTTGTCATTTTATTTTGAATCTCTCAGGTCGCTGACATAAACACCAGGGTGCTTAGACTTATCAAACTGGAACATGGAATCACTGGCATTGGAAAAGGGGTCGAACCCACTGATGGAAACCGTATAGGTATTTCCCGTTTTATCCAGTGTCTGCCAGCCCCAAAGGGTATAATCGGATTTATCGATGAAAACCTTAAGCCATTGGAACTGTATCGGGAATTCATCCGGTTTTTCCGGTTCCAGTTTGATTACATAACTCGCCCTTCCATCAATGGTTTTATCACCATCCATACCATATTTGAAATTCTTTTTATACGCATTGAAAATAAAACTGGGTGATAACTCGCTTTCGCCCGGTACGTAATTTTCAATATTCACTTCGTTATAATCATTATAATAAGTCCAAACTGTTTTGCCGTCATTATATTTTTCAAGCTGCCCGGTAGTTAGCTTATATTTATCTCCCATAACAATGATCTGTCCTTTTTCAGAATCCCGGGTATCAGAAGCTTCGTTATACAATTCGTAGGTGAAATTTGCTTTGAAGGCGGCCATTTTTTTATATTTATCACTCATTGCATCCAGGATTTTCAAAGCCCCCGGATCCTTTTGAGCAATCAAAGAACCGGCAATCATTATCATAGCCGGGAAAAACGCAAAAAATTTTTTCATATCAATTTTCCTCTGATGTTTGATTTTTATTATTCAGGTCCCGCAAGAACTGTTCCAAAGCATATTCGTCCTTGATGAGAACCTCTCTTGCCTTGCTGCCTTCAAAAGCGCCGACGACACCGGCAGCTTCAAGCTGGTCGATAAGCCTTCCTGCCCGGTTATATCCTAATTTAAGCTTTCGTTGGATCAGGGAAGTGCTGCCTTGCTGGTGCCGTACAATGAGCCTGGCAGCCTCTTCAAACTGGGGATCCCGTTCCGACAAATCGACTTCACCGGGGGTGCTTTCGTCCCCTTCGAATTCGGGCAACTGGTAGGCCGAAGAATACCCTCTTTGAGAGCCAATAAAATCACAGATCTTTTCAACTTCGTCGGTTTCTATATAAGGAGTCTGCAAACGTATGATATCCGAATTGAGTGAAAACAGCATATCTCCCATTCCTACCAGCTGGTCTGCACCACCCGTATCCAGAATAATCCTGGAATCCATTTTTGATACCACTTTGTAAGCGATACGGGCCGGAAAATTCACTTTTATGGTACCTGTGATGACCTTTACATCCGGGCGCTGAGTGGCTACCACCAGGTGAATACCAATGGCACGGGCCAGTTGTGCAAGCCTTGCGATCGGTGTTTCCACTTCCTTGCCCGACATCACCATCAGGTCGGCAAGCTCATCAATCACAAGAACAATATAGGGCAGGTAGCGATGTCCTTTGTTGGGGTTTAACCTGCGTTTAATGAATTTCTGATTATATTCTTTTAAATTCCTGCATTGCGCTTCTTTTAACAGATTATACCGGTTGTCCATTTCAATACATAAGGAGTTCAGGGTATAAACTACCTTTCGGTTATCGTTAACGATGGCTTCCTCGCTCCCGGGAAGAACAGCCAGGAAATGCCTTTCGATTTTATTATATAAGGTAAGCTCCACTTTTTTCGGATCCACCATTACAAATTTCAGCTGGGATGGATGTTTTTTATAAAGCAGGGACGCCAGGATCACATTAATACCTACGGATTTGCCTTGGCCGGTGGCGCCGGCAATCAGCAGGTGCGGCATCCGGGTAAGGTCAGTCAGGTAAACTTCATTCGAAATGGTTCTCCCCAGTACCATGGGAAGATCCATGTCACTCTTTGTAAATTTCTCGGTGGCAAGAACGGAACGAATGGAAACCAACTGTTTATTTTTATTCGGCACTTCAATTCCAATTGTGCCTTTCCCCGGAATCGGTGCAATAATCCTGATTCCCAGGGCTGACAGGCTTAAGGCTATATCGTCTTCAAGGTTTTTAATTTTTGAGATCTTAACTCCTGCATCCGGAACGATTTCATATAAAGTAACGGTCGGGCCAATGGTTGCCTTGATATTGGAAATGCCGATTTTAAAATTTATGAGGGTTTCAACGATTTTATCTTTATTCTGTTCCAGTTCTTCCTTGGTGACCTGGCCACCCCTCCCTTCGTATTCATTCAGTAGTGATAGGGTAGGAAATTTATAGGAACCCAGGTCAAGGGTAGGGTCATAAATCTCCATTTTTTCAGAAGCCACTTCCTGGTCGTCAAATTCTTCATAGGTGAATTCAGGTTCCTTCTTTTCTTTTCCCGGTTTTTCATCTTTCTCCTCTTTCACCGGTACCTCTTCGATCTCATCTTCCCCAACCGGTTCATTCATATCCGTAATCCGGATGGAATCCAGCGATTGATCTGCCGGCAGGTTATCTTTCGTATCGATCGTTGTTATTGCCTCCATTTCAGGTGTCTCGTTTTCCGTCATTACCGAACCTGCGGCCGGCGCTATTTCATTTTGATTTTCATTTTCGATCTCGTTTATTGAATCCCTGACACTCCGATTAAAGGAAATGAGTTCGGTTATATTAAAATAATAGATAATAAAAACAAGCAGTGTGATCAACAGGAACAGGTAAGTACCCCATCCGAGCAAGGAATGAAATAAAATGGCAAGTTCATAACCCAGGCCGCCCGAAAGCATCGAGGATACCGTGAGGTCTTCCAGATTCAGGGTCGAATAACCGAAAAGCAGGCAAAACCAGAAAATGGCGAAAACACTGAAAATGAAAAATGAATAGGCTGAAATAATTTCTTTTTTGGTAATCATTTTTATCCCCAGCACAAAAAAAAGCGGGGGCAGGAAAAACGCCGCTATGCCGAACCATTCATAGATGAAGTAATATCCCCCGATAGCACCTATTACTCCCAGCCAGTTCTTTGCCTCCAGGCCGGATTCCTTTAATCCGGTCGTCAGAAACGCCTCAACAACACTCTGGTCGGAATTCCCGGATATGAGAAAGGAGATAAATGCAATTAGCATGAATAGAGAAAGACCGGTCAGGATAAAACCGATCGATAAAACAAACCGCCGGTCCTTAAAAAAAGCAAGGCTGAATTTAAACTTAGGTTTATCAGCCTTTTTTAATGGTTTGGATTTATAAGTATTTTTTGCGACCATGCCTTACAAAGCTACAAAATATTTGTATCGTTAAAACCATCCGACCTATATCGGTTTCTGAATATCACTTTTATACCTGGAATTTTTATAATATTCTATCAGGCGACGGTTTAAAACCCCGGCAATTCCCGGGCCCTGGTAAATAAATCCGGTATAAAGCTGAATTAAATCGGCACCGGCTTCGAGCATCTGAATTGCCCCTTCAGGATTTTGAACTCCCCCAACCCCGATGATTATGTATTCATGTCCGAGTTTCTCCCTGAGAAATTTTACCACGACTATTGCCCTTGAAAATAACGGTTTACCACTAAGTCCGCCCTCGCCGGCATTTTTAATTTTATCCGGATCCGTCATTAAGCTATCCCGTGAAAGCGTAGTGTTGACGGCAACAACCCCGTTTAACCTGATCTTTATTACAAGATCAGCCACGTCACTTAATTGTTCTTCCGATAAATCCGGTGCAATTTTTACAAGAACAGGTTTATTCCCCCTACCTGCATTTGCTTTTTGTATGGCTGTAAGGATTTTTTCCAACGGTTCTTTTTCCTGTAATTCCCGGAGTCCGGGTGTATTAGGTGAGCTAACATTAATTACAAAATAATCCACATAATCGTATAAAGCATGAAAACACTTTAAATAATCGTTCACGGCTTCATCATTCGGTGTGATTTTATTTTTACCGATATTTCCACCAACAATTATTCCCGGCCTTCTCTTTTTTATCGCCTCTTTGACTATTTCAACCCCGTGATTGTTGAACCCCATCCTGTTTATGAGTGCTTGATCCTTTTTCAGGCGAAATAAGCGCGGGCGGGGGTTCCCCGGCTGAGGTAATGGCGTTACGGTACCGATCTCAATAAATCCAAATCCGAAAGCGGCCAGGCCATCAATCATTTTACCGTTTTTATCAAATCCTGCCGCAACACCGATTGGGTTATGAAACGTAAGCCCCATTAACTTTTTTTCCAGGAAAGGGTCATTTACGGCAAAAATTTTTCTGGCGATATTCAACAGTAAATTATTTTTTTGAAGGAAGCGGATAAAATGACCGACCAGGCTATGGATAATCTCCGGATGGATCAAGAAAAATATCGGTCTTATCAGGTATTTGTACAAATTTTAATATTTATGCAAAGTTAAAATTCCTGGGGTGTTTTTTTCATGAAAATAAAATTTTAATCAATGAGCTTTTAACCGTCCTTAGCCGCATTGTCCCGGTAAATTAATTTATAATTAACTCCGGGGGTGAAATTCGTTGATTACTTGCTTCAGGTAATCCCTGTCAAGATGGGTATAGATTTCGGTGGTAGTTATTGATTCATGACCGAGCATTTCCTGGACTGCCCGCAAATCCGCGCCCCCTTCGATTAGATGAGTGGCGAAAGAATGCCTGAAGGTATGTGGGCTGATGCTTTTTTTAATACCGGTCTTTGCTGCAAGGTCCTTGATCAAAGTAAATATCATAACCCGCGTCAAATGGCTTCCACGGCGGTTAAGAAAAACATAGCTTTCATGGCTCGGCTTTACCGCGATATGGATCCGGACTTCTTTTATATAAATAGTAATATATTTTAAAGCTTCACGGCCGATCGGCACCAGTCTTTCCTTGCTACCTTTCCCGAAAATTCTCAAGAACCCGATATCAAAATAAATATTATTCAGCTTCAGGTTTACCAGTTCCGATACCCGTAATCCTGAGCTATATAAAGTTTCAAGCATAGCCCGGTTTCTGGCACCTGCCGGAGTCGACAAATCGATCGCCGTAAATATCTTATCTATTTCTTCAACACTTAAAATATCGGGAAGCTTTCTCCCGATTTTCGGACCTTCTACCAGGTGCGTGGGATCATCCGGGATAAGCTCTTCCTCAAGAAGATATTTGAAGAAAGCCTTTAATCCGGATAAAACCCTTGCCTGGGTGTAGGGTGTCATTCCCAATTTTCCTACCCATGCCAGGAATTCCCGGATCTGATAAGTATTAATTTCGACTGGCGTCGCCGTAAGATTGGAGATTTCTGTAAACTGTTTTAGCTTTACTACATCATGGACATAAGCTTCGACTGAGTTTTCAGACAATGACCGTTCAAGACGAAGGTGGTTCTGAAATTGACGGATATAATGGTCCCAGTTCATGGATGAATAGAAAAACAAAAATCCAAATGAAAATTGTAATAATCAATGGTCCTAACCTAAACCTGCTCGGGAAAAGGGAAACGGAAATTTACGGAACCGACTCCTTTGACGAATATCTGGAGAAAATAAAGTCTTTATATCCCGACACCGAAATAAAATATGCTCAATCCAATTCAGAGGGAGCAATCATCGATACCCTCCAAAACGAGGGTTTTAGTTGTGACGGTATTATTTTAAATGCCGGTGCCTATACCCATACCTCCGTTGCTATTGCCGATGCGATTGCCAGTATTCCTTCCCGGGTTATCGAAGTTCATATTTCCAATGTTTATACCCGCGAAGATTTCCGCCATAAAAGCTTCCTCGCTCCCCGCTGTATCGGGGTTATTGCCGGTTTCGGCCTGGATAGTTACCGTATGGCCATTGAATTTTTTGTAAATATCCATAAAGAAGACTAATGTTTTTTTATTTTTTATGATCAGCTTAAAAGCAATCATTTCCGTTACTTTAATCCTTTTTTCGATTATTGATGTTCTGGGCTCACTTCCGATCATAATTGATCTTAAAAAAAAGACAGGGAAACTGGATTCCGGCAAAGCAACAATTATCTCGGGGATTATTATGATCATTTTCCTGCTGGTAGGAGAATCAATCCTTAAGTTATTCGGGATAGATGTCGAATCCTTTGCCATAGCCGGGGCTATCATTATTCTTTTCATTGGCTTCGAAATGATCCTCGGTATTACTTTTTTCAAGCAGGATCCTGCTGATTCCTCCGGTTCTTCGGTGGTGCCAATTGCATTCCCCCTGATTGCAGGTGCCGGCACACTAACCACTATTATATCCCTCAGGGCTGAATATGCCAGGATCAATATTTTGATCGGGATCCTGATCAACCTGGTTTTTGTTTACCTGGTCTTACGATCTTCGGGCTGGCTCGAAAAGAAATTAGGGCATTCAGGGTTCAATATATTAAGGAAGGTTACAGGGATCATCCTGCTATCCATTGCCATTAAACTGATTAAAACCAACCTGGCACTGTGAGTGATATAATTATTTACACGGATGGTGCTTCCCGCGGGAATCCGGGACCCGGCGGCTTTGGCGTCATTCTTAAATTCGGTAATCACAGGAAAGAAATCAGTGAAGGATTCAGGCTGACTACCAATAACCGCATGGAGTTACTGGCAGTTATAGTGGCCCTGGAAGCAATAAAGTCACCCGATCATAAAATTATGATTCATTCAGATTCGAGGTACGTAGTAGATGCCGTTCAGAAAGGCTGGCTCTGGGGATGGGAGAAAAAAGGTTTTAAAAAAAAGATGAACCAGGATCTATGGAAAAGGTTCATTCCCCTTTACAAAAAGTATAACATTAAATTCAAATGGGTAAAGGGTCATGCAGGGGATCCTGAAAATGAAAGATGCGATGAACTGGCGGTAAAGGCGGCTGAGGGTATGATATTAAAGGAGGATA
>CAYNCU010000078.1:0-6572 GCA_964395765.1 uncultured Roseivirgaceae bacterium
CCCCGCGCCGCCCCTCCCCCCAGCGGCGTCCGTCGGACCAGGAGGGCTCGACGGACCAGAGAGGCTCGTCGGACCAGAGAGGCTCGTCCGACCAGGGGGGGTCGTCGGGCCAGGAGGGCTCGTCGGACCAGGAGAAATAATATTTAACCAGCTTAAAATTTTTCCGTACTCATTCCTGAAAAGTGTTTATAAGAGCTTTTCTCCTGACAATCCCTTTAATTTTTTATGAAAACAAAATTTTTATGGCTCGTTGTCTCGATTGAGATCTTCGCCATTTTTTTCATGGTATTTTTTTATAACCGTGACTATTTACCCGGTAATATTGGTGTATTGCTCGCCTGGTTTTTACCAGTTGCCTTCGGGCTGCATTTAATGGAAGAATTTGTTTTTCCGGGAGGTTTCAGGGAATGGAATATGGCATACAAGTCCATATTCGCAGATGCTTTAACCCCTTCCTATCTGATTAAAATAAACCTAATAGGAGGCTTAGCATCCATTTTTGCTCCCCTCGGTGTGTTCAATTACATGGGAGCATACAGTTTCGGCGGTGTTCGCTGCCTGTTGCTCCTGATGGCTCTTTTCGGAAATAACGCATGGTATCATGTTCGTGGGAGCATCTTGACAAAAAAATATTCACCAGGCATGATTACAGGTATTTTTCTGTATGTGCCCTTACTATTGATCAGCTATTTTTATTTTATAAAAACAGGTGCAGTGGGTCTATTTTCCGCGATCATCTGCCTGATTTTAGGAGCATTTTTTCAAAATGTCCTGGATTTTATTAAACAAAGAATTAAAAAGTCAAAAAGTGGTACGATCACGGGATCATAAAAATAATATTCTTCCCATTCATAATGATCCATTGGCTTCACGGCTATTTATTTCATTACGCTTTAGACGGATTTCTTCCATGCCAACATTTAACAGGGCTTTGAATTTTTCGGTATTCCGTATATTGTTAAATAAAGGGTCATTAAGGATCCGGTAGTCGGTTCCGCTGATTCCGAAAAAACCGCTTTCAATAAATTTCCCGAAGGTGGCCAGTGATTGATCGTTTTTTCCAAGATAGGCATAAGTACCCGCCAGGTCATATCCTGAAGCATTATAGGACCTCTCTTTTATTTGACAATAATTCACCTGGTCATTAAAAAATTTCCCGGCTTCACTGGTCTGCCCGATTTTGCTGAGCACGTAACCATGCAGCGCTGAAGAAGACAGAAGGATCCAGTGATTTTGTTTATTGATATCCCTGACTTTTTCAAATTCCTCATTTGATTTTTTAAAATCACCCATTATTGCATAAATTTTTCCTTTCATCGAACTGCAATAATAAGAATCCGGATAATTGGTACAGACGGAGTCGGCATAAGCCAATGCCGTATTATAATCCTTCCTGAAATATAAGGCAATGTTAGCAAGACCGTTACAAGCCAAATAATTTCCGGGCATTGCCTTAAGGGCCTTTTTAAAGTAAAATTCGGCTTTTGCGGTGTCAAGCAGTGAAAGATAAATTTCTCCCGTATTGACAAGGATGGAATTGAGATAGGTTCCGCTTTTCTCCCGCGATTCAGCTCTTTTCAGGTACCTGAGGGCATTGATTTTGTCATTAAAGGCTCCATCATATATTACGCCGAGATTCAAATAAGCCAGCGATAAGTTGGGGTTAAGATGAATGGCGTTAAACTGATCGTTAATGGCCTCATTATATTCGCACATAAAATATTTAAAATACCCCCTGAGGCAATAGGCTTCGGCAAGATTGGGGTCCAGTGAAATGGCATGATTACAAAGCGACATAACGGTATCCGCAAAATCCGTTTCAAGATATTTTTCGGAGTTCGGGCCATAGCGATAAAAATATAAAGCCCCCATACCGAAATAGGGCTGTGCGAAACCGGGATCCTCGTCCGCAGACAACCGAAAAAGTTGCAAGGCCTGATTCAGGTAATTTTCATTGTTTGTATTAACATAAATATTGGTTAATTCCCGTCCCCTAATATACAAGTCATATGCTTCCATATTGGTAGTAGCAGGTTTTTCAATCATTTGCCTTTCTGCAGGGGTAACCAACGTATTGAGGTGTTCGGCCACCGAGCCGGCTATTTCGCTTTCAAGATTTAAAAGATCTTTGAAATCCCTGTCATAGGTCTCGGACCAGATATGTTTGTCTTCCCCGGCGTTGATCAGTTGAACAACAATTCTGACTTTATTTTCATATTTCTGAACACTCCCTTCCAAAAGGTAATTTACATCCAACTGCCTGCCAATACTTCGGGCCAAAAGCCCCGATTCCCTATATCGTTCCGTAGAAGTTCTGGATGTTACTTTCAGGGATGATATTCTTGACAAATCATTAAGAATGGATTCCGTAACTCCATTGGCAAAATAGGCTGTCTCCTGATCGCCCCCGACATTTTTAAAAGGCAATACGGCTATTGATCTTTCCGGAATATTATGCTGTCCGGAATAAAAAGGAGATATCCCTATTAAATAAATAAAAAACAAGACAAGTAAGATCATGGCCCCCCGGATAAACCAGAAGATCTTTTTTTTAAATAGCGGCTTCAAAAGCTCATTAACAATTCCTGGTTGAAAACCATCATCAATTTCCCGGGCATTGTATTTTAATAATTCCGGATTCAGGCGGTAAATATCAATGTCGGCAAAATTATCCTCCGGCAGTTTTTCACTCGCCTGCTCCACCTCCAGGTCTTCATAATTTTGAATGTTCCTGTATACTACCCCGCTTATTAAAATTTCGCCGGGCGCTGCTTTCAGTTGAATTCGGTTGGCCAGGCTTACTCCCTCTCCATAAATTTTGTTCCCGGTAAATATTATTTCAGCAAGGTGAATTCCGATATGCAGGGAATAATTTTTTTCTGCTGTTGATTTTTTTATAATCCCGATAGCAAACAATACGGCATCAATGGCGGATTTAAAACATGCGTAAGTTCCGTCCCCGGCATATTCTTTTATCTGTCCATGGTATTTATTACATAACCGGTAATGTAAACGACGGTTCCACCTGAGCAAACGAAGCGCCTTTTGCTCATTATCTCCCATCAGCGCAGTATAACCTGAAATATCGCTGATTACTACTGCCGCTAGCCGGCGTTCTTCCATTAGGTTTAATAGTCTAAATGAAGGCAACTACGTCATCAACTTATTACATGGTTTTCTTCCATGGTGATCCCGAGAACCCTGGCGCGCTCTCCGTTATAGTTATTTTCCATCGTTTTCAGGATCTGTTGAAAATGTTCCTCGTTCCTGATGGAATCAAATAAGGGATCCTCACGGATAAGGGTGATTAACCAGAAAGGGGGAATAATTTGTTCGCTTACCAATTTGAGGTTTTTATAGGCTTCATCCTTGTTACCTAAAAATGCATACACCGCTGCCAGGTCATATTGCGCTCTGAAAGATTGTGAATATTCCCTCCCTAACCGGAGGCTGGCCTCGCAATGTCCGATCTGTTTATTAAAATATTTTTGTGCTTCCTCCTGCTTCCCCAATTTGTATAACAGGTAGCCGATCCGGTGTTCATTGTTTAAATGAACTTCCGGGTTATTCGAATTCATCCAGATATCCAGCGCTTGTTTATAATTCCCTAACAGCGTTGTACACCATGCCCGTTGATCGACACACCAGTAGGAAGAAGAATCCTTATTGCAAATATTGTTCATAATATCAAGGGCTTCCCGGTAATTTCCATTCGCCCTTGCCAGCAAGGCCCGGGCATAGAAATAATTCATGGAATCGTTGGTTAAACTGGCCGATTGAAGAAAAAGCTGTTCAGCTTTATCAAAAATTCCGATCTCCATATAGACCGAACCAAGATAATTTAACAGTCTTGCAAAATCAGGGCCATGGTTTAAGTGAATGGATTTCAAACATAATTTTATGCCTTCCACAAAATTTCTTTTTGTGTAGCATAAAAGATCCGCCTTATTCCAAAGAGCGTCCGGATTATTCGGGTTTGCCTCCAATGCTTTATTGTATTCCAATAATGCCTCGTCAGGATTACCATGCTGAATATAATAATACCCCATAAGGTTATATGCTTCATCGCAATTATCATCCAGGGTCAAGGCTTTTTCGGCATAAATCTTCGTGGAATCCAGGTAATTTTCGGACAGGTACTGCTCATAACCCTGTTTTTGAGAATAAGCCCATCCCAACCCTGCATAGGCCGGCGCAAAATTGCTATCCAGTTCAAGGGTTTTATGATATAGGGTAACGGTCCTGGTTAAAGCAGGATTTCCATAGCCCATCAGGAAATTCATTCGTTCCCTTTTGGCCTGCATATAATAATCATAAGCGGTTAAACTTACTTTCAAAGGCGTTTCAAGCATCATTTTCTCTTTTTCAGTGAATACAGCCGTAAGGACAACCGCTACCTCTTTGGCAATATCCGATTGCACCTTGATCACGCCGGCAAGATTCCGGTCATACTCGTCACTCCAGAGATGGAACCCAGTCCGGGCTTGTATCAGCTGAACGGTAATCCTGACTTTATTGCTGTCCTTTCTTACGCTCCCTTCAAGGACATTGGAAACACCCAATTCCTTCGCGATGGAAGGAGTATCTTTATTTGAATTTTTATATTGTTCAACGGAGGTCCTGGACATGACCTTCAGGTCGGAAATTTTAGAAAGGTAATTGATTACTTCCTCCGTCATTCCGTCTGAAAAGTAATCATAGTTTTTATCGCCACTTAAATTCTTAAATGGAAGGACGGCGATCGATTTTTCAATATGCTCCGGAGGTGTGCGACGGCTGTGAAAGTAAATCAACGCCATGGCTGCCACCAACACAAACGAGGCTACGGCAATCCGGAAGGCCCTGGATTTACCATCCGTCTTTTTTAATCCGTTACTCTTAAATGCTTCTGCAATAATTTCGCTGGGTTGTGTAATCGGTTCATAGGAGCCACTGACTTTCAGTCTATATATGCCGATATTCTTCTTAACATTTTTAAATGATTTGTCGCCCAGAAATTCTGTTTCAATTCCTGAATGATTCCGGATGTTATGGTAAATGTCCTCCGAAACCAGAATTTCTCCTGGCGCAGCGGAAGATTGTATTCTGGAAGCGAGGTTAACGCCATCGCCGTAAACTTTATCCCTGGAAAATAATACCTCTGCCATATGAACCCCGATGTGAAGCTGCAAGTCTTTGTCATTCTTGAAGGTTTGAATCAGTTCAATGGCACATTGCACGGCATCCACCGCCGAATTAAAACAGGCAAAAGTCCCATCCCCGATTTCATCAATTATTTTACCATGAAAAGATTTAACCAAAAGCCGGTGTATTCTGCGGCTTTTTTCCAGCAGTACAAAAGCTTTTTCTTCATTCTCTCCCATTAGTGATGTATAGCCGGAAATATCACTGAATAATATGGCTGAAAGGTGCCGGGTTTCCATGTAGGTTGAAAATAAAAAGTTTTGTTATGAAAAAATTCTCCCAAAATTTACCTCTTTTTTAGATAATTTTCAATTCACCTAAATTATTTAAATTTTATGCGGAAAAGTGTTAAGCTCCTAGTATAAGCGCGGTAAACTTTATCAAAATTGAAATGTACTAACATTCAGTGTTTATAGTTATCAAGAAATACGGCCAGGTCATGCAAACGGTCGGTATTGATCAGGTCGACTCCCTGATCCAGCAGGTATTTCCAGATGGCGGGATTGTCGGGCCCTCCCCAAAGCCTGGTCTTTTTATTTTCGGCACGCGCCTGTCGAATAAATTTTTCAAGCCTTGAAGCCTCTTCCGGATTCACCGGCCCTACCCCTTTCCAGGTAAGGAATTTATAATAGTTATCACTCACTACCGGCATCAGCGAGGAAGGAATATGTTTTCCCAGGTCTTCCGGCCTTCCATCCAGCGAAAAAAGGTGCGTCCCGCCGTTTAATATGTTTTGCACCTTTTCGCCGGTACGGTTACCCGAAAGGAATATTTTTACCGGCTTACCCTTTTCTTCGGTCGTATCCTGTACTATTGAAATGAATGACCGGTATTGTTTCAACTGCTCATTTAGAACACGACTTGTTGATATTCCATCAGATTTAATATCAATCATCAGGTAAAAAAATCCTTCATAATTATCATAAACTTTGCCCTGATGCTCTTCTATTCTTTCTGCCAGGGGATCAAGGTATAATGCCCGGAGCGTTTTTCCCGAATCGGTGGACCCGGGGGGCTGGTGCGATACATACAAATCCCCGCCAATTAAATAAACATCAGCCTCCACGGAGATAAATCCGTTATCAAGGGCATCCTGCAAAGGATGTTGGTGTAAATAATCATTGTGTGCATGGGCATGAATATGAGGGAATTGCTGCGCATATGAAGCTATGGACAGCAGGCATAGACAAAACCAGAATACTGATTTTTTACTGAATATAAATCTCATAAATCAATAAAATCAGAAATGTCCTCACCGGGCACCGGCCGGGAGATTATTTTTCCAGTAATTGGCCATTGTTAAACGCAGGTGATAGGAAGTATTTTGCCTTTCGTAAATACCGTGGGTTCTCATGGGATAGGCCATCATGCTGAATAGTTTACCGTCT
>CAYNCU010000078.1:6582-9107 GCA_964395765.1 uncultured Roseivirgaceae bacterium
CAATAATTCACAATTCTGGTAGTGAACGTTATCATCACCAGTCCCGTGAACCAGCAGCAGGTTTCCTTTCAGGTTCCTGGCAAAATTGATCGGAGAGCCCTCGTAGTAAGCGGAATCATCTTCTCCGGGAATACCCTCATATCTTTCTTCGTATATGGTATCGTATAGCCTTAGGTTAGAAATTGCAGCGACTGCTATCCCTGTAGAGTAAAGGTCAGGATACCGGAATAATGCGTTTTCAGTGGAACCGCCGCCGCCGCTCCATCCCCAGATGCCGATCCGCTGCGGGTCGACAAAGGGATACATTTTCTCGATGGCTTTTACCGCAGCTGCCTGGTCGGCAGATTCGATCACTCCCATTTTTTCATAAATACATTTTCGCCATTCCCGGCCTCTGGGAACCCGGGTGCCGCGGTTATCCACACTCATAACTATATACCCCTGCTCGGCAAGGTATTCATGCCAGAGATCTCCGCCCATCCAGGTATCCTGGACTGTTGATCCCCAGGGTTCACCGTACACATAAAAGATCACAGGGTATTTTTTTGACGGGTCAAAATCCGGGGGTTTTATCATCCACGCGTCGAAAACAAAATCACCACCTACATCCACTTTAAAAAATTCCTTGGTATTCAGATGAAGGTCATCAAATTCGTCTTTAACCCTGGCATTATCTTCAAGCATCCTTACAACGCTATGCTTCGGAAGACTGACAAGGCTATACTGATCGGGAGTATTATGATTACTGAAGGTATGAACAGCCCATTTCCCGTTCGGCGAAATATCATATGAATTTTCACCCTGCATCCCGGGAGGCGTTACCAGTTCCGGAGGTCCGGGTTTTTTCAGGCTGCAACGATAAAGATACCGTTGTGTATAATTGGTCAAAGTAGATATAAAATAAACATAGCCGTCTTTTTCATCAATATTACTTATGCTCTCTACATCAAATTTGCCTGGGGTCACCAGTTTTACCGTTTGTCCGTCGCGGGAAACAAGGTAAAGGTGCATCCATCCGTCCCGGTCGCTTAACCAGGTAAAATAGGTGTTATTATAAAGCCATTTCGTATCGTTATTGACATCAAGAAAGGCTTTATCGGTTTCGGTAAATATATTTTTCACCTGGAAAGTGTTGGCATCCGCAATCCATATTTTATCAGTATTCTGACGGCGGTTAATTTGTTGTATAAACAATTCATTGGAACCCGGAATAAAATCCATGCGAGGCAGGTAATTATTCCGCGGGTCACCCGGGATATCGAACCAATGCGGTTTCCCTCCGTCTGAAGAAATGACTCCTACCTTTACCGCTGAATTGGTTGTTCCTGCATAGGGGTATTGAATAGTTTTAAGAGTCGGATAAAGGGAATCAATATTATCGATGATATAAAAATCGCCTACCCCTTTGGTATCAGATTGCCAGAAAGCAATGTTTTTCCCGTCCGGGCTCCACCGGAAACCGTCACGGCAATCAAATTCCTCTTCATAGACCCAATCGAATGTTCCGTTTATAATATTACCGCCGCCGTCATCAGTAAGCTGGTTGATCTTGCCGCTACCCAGATCTTCTACATATAAATTCTTATTCGACACATAAGCAACTCGTTTCCCATCCGGTGAAAATTTGGCAAACATGAGGGAAGAGCTCTCGAGATCTTTTCCCAGTCGTTGTAATTTCTTAGAAGCCATATCATATACCCAATAATCACCCCTCGTATGATATCGCCATACCCGTTTGGTATTGGTGAATATCATCAGCTTCGAATGATCAGAGGACCAGAAATAATTATCGATTTCCAGGGGATCATGCTGACCTTCCGGGGTTAGGTCCGATGCAGCGACAAGCACCTTTATGTCTCCTTTTTTAACAGAAGTAAGTACAATATCCTGTCCTTTTACAGTACTGCTTTTTTCAAGTGTGGTATACCCGTCACCGTCTTCTGACCATTTTAATTCCCTGATTCTTTTTTCGTGAAGAAATCCCTGCTTATATATTTTCTCAAGAGATAATTTTCCCTCTGTTTGCTGGCTATAAACATATCCGAGCGACAGGAACAGCAATAAAAAAACGATAGCGAATCTGAATTTTTTCATGGGATCATTTATTATTTTAATGAATAATATCATATTCAAAGATACCTGTCCGGATCATCAACGACTTTGCAATTTCACTTCATTCATGGCCATTTTAACAGCGTTGTAAGCATTAACGATTCCTCCGGAATTACAAAGGTCACTCATATTCACTTTTTCCTTGGTTCCGGGAAGGTATACGTAACCTTTGTATTTCCATGCTGAGTTTACAATGATGTTTCGGATTTCCTGAGGAGTAAGTTCAGGAAAATATTCCATTAATAAAGCCACCACACCGGTAACCACAGGAGCAGCCATGCTTGTTCCGCTACTGGCCTCATATTTCTGATCCGGAATGGTTGACCACACATTTACGCCAGGGGCAAACACATCCACTCTTTTCTTTCCATAATTACTGAAAGGAGCGGGAAGTTTTTCCCCGATGTGCATTG
>CAYNCU010000078.1:9117-17410 GCA_964395765.1 uncultured Roseivirgaceae bacterium
TTTGTCGAGGCCGCGACTTCGATCATATTCCTGGCCTCTTTCCTTCCCTTTATATATTTCTTTGTCGGAAAATCCGCCGTCGAATCTATGTCCTTATTATCGTTACCAGCCGCATGAATAAGCAGTACTCCTTTTTTTTCAGCATATCGGATTGCCTTTTCCACGGCCTCCCGGTACGGGGAGTAATCTTTCCCGAAACTCATATTGATGACCTTCGCCCCGTTATTCACGGCATAATAGATGGCATTGGCAACATCCTTATCCCTTTCATCACCATTCGGCACGGCACGTACAGGCATAATTTTTACATTATCCGCAATTCCGTTCGTACCGATATTATTATTCCTGTCAGCGGCAACAATCCCTGAAACATGTGTTCCATGGGAGCCTTCCATGCCGGCAAAATTCCAGCAATGGTTGTTGCCGTAATTACGCTGGTACGGATCGGAATAATCATCATGAACAATACCCCGGGGATCAAATTTCGGATTGTAACCGTATTTGACCTGGTATTGATAATAATCAAGCCCTTGCTGCAAGCTGGACAAAATGGTCCTTTGGGTTGTATTGCCACCGTAAATAGACAATAATCTTCTGACAATACTTAAAGCTTCATTGACCACTGAATCTTCAGAAGTAACGCCCTTCAGGTCCTCTATGGTGAGGGAATCGACATCAAGATAATTCTTTACGAGGCTGAAATACCTCGGAATATCATGAACCAGCTCTTTATAATTTTCATAGCCGGAAATGGCATCGGACGCTGCATTTTCATAATCCGACTTAATTTTTTTCCAGTACCTGAAGTTGCTGCCTTTCCCCTTCTTATCATGATATATTTTACTGAGTCTTACATACTCCCGCGTCAGTTCATAGGTATCATTAACCACGTCACTGTCGGGCCCGCCCTGGAAATTCCAGCCATGTACATCATCGATGTACCCATTATGGTCGTCATCTAATCCATTATCCGGAATTTCTCCTTTGTTAACCCAGATATGATCCTTAAGATCCTCCTGGGTCATATCAACCCCATCATCAATTACCGCTACCAGCACTGTCCTTGACGGCTTGCCTTGCAATAAATGATAAGCCTTGTATAAACTGATCCCGGCCACACTATCTTCAACCGGATCAAGCTGGATCCAGTTTATCAGTCGGAGTGAATCCCCGGGGTCCGAATCATCATACGAATAACCACGAAAACTGATCCCCAGGATCAGAATAATCAAAATCAACTGAATTTTTTTCATTAATCTGTCTTTGACTCTTAAATTCAAGTGCAATTATAGGTGTTTTTAGCTTAAGAGCACCTGAATTATTTCACTACCATTAACTTTCCATAAGTCAGGCGCAGCCTTTCCCGGTCAGTAAAAATGGGTAGCTTGTATAATGGATATAATGATAAGCGTAATCCCGATAAATTTGTTTAAATAGAAGGCCACTTTAGATGTTCTTTTTTTTAGGTAAGCACTTAATACCCCGTAAAGGCTCAGACTTGAATATTTTCCTATGAAGCCGCCTCCGAGAAAGAAGACCAGGTTCCAGGACCTGAGATTCAATAAATGATGAGTGGTTAGATAAGTAGATAAAAATAACCAGTAGGGAATGGTTTGCGGGTTTATCGTAGCCACAAGCATGCCTTTGAGAAAATAAGATTTTTTTATTGGCTGGTCATTATTTTCAACTGATACGTCTTCTTTCTTTAAAAAAAAATAGACGCCGGCCAGGAAAAAAAACAGGATAACCGCTACCTTAATAATCGGGAACTGATCAATCTTGTTTACGATTAATTTTCCGGACAAAACAGCCGCGGTGGCATACATCACTTCGACGATCGCAGCGCCCAAAATAAATCGGGAAGCGGTTTGGGTATCATGACGGATAGTAATATTGATAACACCAAGGTTTGCCGGACCAATGGCTATGGTACCCATGAAGCTACCTAAAAGACCAATTAAAAAATGGATCAGCATCTTGATATTATAAATACATATTTAAAACAACTTATTGAAGAAGAAAAAAATTCTATAAAAAAACTAACTGATTTCTTAAATTTTATTGCGGTTGAATAACCTGTGAAATATTATAATTCCGATATTAAATATAATTAACAGGATGTAAAAGGTATATTTATTTAATAACCGATCATTCTATCATGATAAAAACAAATTTTAAGTGTTATTCTTTTCCAATTTTCATTTTTCTGATTTCCGGTTTCCTGTTTTGTTGTCACCCGGATTTTGGCAGGAAAAGATCATCCGAAAATGTAAATTACTTAAACAACCGCGCTCCTTTGGTTCCTAATCCCTATATCGAATTACCCCTGGGAGCGATCCGCCCCCGGGGATGGTTGCTTGAGCAATTGATCCGCCAGAAGAGTGGTCTGACCGGACACCTCGACGAGTATTACAGTCAGGTAGTGGGCCCGAGAAACGGTTGGCTGGGAGGAGACGGAGATGGCTGGGAAAGAGGCCCGTACTGGCTGGACGGCCTGGTTCCTCTTGCTTATATATTAAAGGACTCCTTCCTGATCGACAAAGCTAAACCCTGGATCGAATGGTCTTTGGATCACCAGCGGGAAGACGGGTATTTCGGACCGGTTCCTTTTAAAAATCCTCCTTCACCGGAACCGGGACTGCAAAAAGGGATGCGGGAGGACTGGTGGCCTAAAATTGTCATGTTAAAGGTTCTTAAACAGTATTATGAAGCCACCGGGGATAAACGCGTAATTAATCTGATGACTGAATATTTCAGGTACCAGCTTAAAAAACTTCCTGTAACCCCCCTGGATCACTGGTCCTTCTGGGCCAACCGGCGTGGCGGTGATAATTTAATGGTGGTTTACTGGCTCTATAATATTACAGGGGATAAATTTCTTCTTGACCTGGCTGAACTAATATACAAGCAAACTTATCCCTATACTCAAATATTTCTCAACGGTAATTGTGAACGCCAGAATTCATTATCGTCACTCTATCCCTATAACACCGGCAATAAGTTTCCCTTTAACGATTCATTGATCAACCGGCTTTGCGTTTCACAGATCCAAAGCTTCCATGGTGTAAACCTTTCCCAGGGAATAAAAGAGCCTTTAATATATTACCAGGCTCATCATGACTCCATTTACCTGGAAGCCGTTCGTAAAGCTTTACGCGATCTTGCCTTATATCATGGACAGGCACAGGGCATGTTCGGTGCCGACGAGCCCATCCATGGAAATGATCCGACAAAAGGCATTGAATTTTGTTCCGTGGTTGAAATGATGTACTCGCTTGAAAAAATGATTGCCATAACCGGCGAAGTAAAATTTGCCGATCACCTGGAAAGGATCGCCTTTAATGCCTTGCCGACACAGGCAACAGATGATTTCATGGCACGACAATATTTTCAAAGCGCAAACCAGCCTGAGATCACAAGGGGCAGACATGGATTTTTTGAAGACGATAACAACGGGGGTACAAGTCTCTGCTATGGATTGCTAACCGGGTATCCATGTTGCACCTGTAATATGCACCAGGGTTGGCCGAAGTTTACGCAAAATCTTTTTTACGCTTCTGCCGATAATGGCGTTGGAGCGATGATATTTGCACCCAGTGAAGTAAATATTTTTGTCGCCGATCATATCCAGGCCCATATTGTTGAAGAAACCCGTTATCCGTTTGATGACCATATAAGTTTCCATATAAGCCTGCCTTCCGATACTGAATTTCCATTTCATATCAGGATACCTTCATGGTGTAAAATTGCCGTAGTCAGTATCAATAATCAGATCCTGAACAGGCCTGCAGGAGGGCAAATTATTACTGTCGACAGAACCTGGCACAACGGGGATATCCTGAACCTGGAATTTCCTATGGATGTAACAACATCCCGGTGGTATATGAATTCAGTAGCCATAGAAAGGGGGCCCCTGGTATATTCATTAAAAGTGACTGGGGACAGGAATTTTGTAAAAAACAATGATCAGTGGGGCAATTTCTACGAAATAAAACCTCTTTCACCATGGAACTACGGACTGATCAGCAAAACTATTATGGATCCCGCTCATGATTTTAAAGTAATAAAATCATCAAGTTTTCCTCCATATCCCTGGAATGTATCACAATCCCCGATAGAGATAAAAACTGTGGGAAGGTTAATACCGGACTGGAAATTATATAATGACGTACCCGGTCCCATGCCTCCTTCCGGTTCCTTTAATAATTCTGAAAACCTGCCTGCCGATAGTATTATCCTTATACCTTATGGCTGTACAAGCCTGAGAATGACAGAATTTCCGGTAATAAATTAAAAAATTAATGTTATAACATATAATTTACGCCCATCTATCGTTTATTGTTTAAACATTATTTATGGATAGAAAAGAATTTCTCAAGACCTTAGGATTCAGTGCTGCCGCCATTGCGGCCGTATCCACATTAAGTTGCCTCAACGGATGTACTAGCAGCAGCAGTAATCTTCCGTCACCCAGTTCAAATGTCGATTTTACTATTGATACGAACAATTCAGCTTACTCGGCCTTAAGAACTGCGGGAGGGTATATAGTGAAAGACGGAGTAGTGGTGGCGCATACCACTGACGGCAGTTTTGCCGCAGTAACCGTTGTCTGCAGTCATCAGGGCAATCCCTACGTGATGTTTGACGGATCAACGGATACCTTTTACTGCCCTGTACATGGTGCGCGTTACAGCACGGCCGGTAAAGGGTTAAATGCTAACGGTGCCCGGGGTTTAAAAACCTACAAAGTGGATGTGAACGGAACACAGCTTCATGTGTACGGTTAAGATTTAAAGGGTCCTGTATTTTATAATCGGGGATCTATTTTCCAAAGATTATACCTACCGTGAATTCACCCGTCCGGTTACTGAATTTATAATAAGCATTGGCCCTGTTCATAAGTGTGTTTTCGTAATAATATTCTATAAAAAAATCAGCATCCTTGTTCCGATGGGTTTTTAAACCGAAGTTTAACCGGTAACCGAGTTCATCATTTGAATTGGTCCATTCAAAGGGAGGATTCTCCGGATTCTTACCGATGATCATTCCATACACAACCCCGAATCCAAGATACGGTTCTATCTTCCCGGCCGGAACAGTATAAATTACATTAAGCGGGATCTGGAAAGTGGTTAATGACAAGCTGACATTCTTGCTGACATCATCACCGGAAAAGCTGGCTCCTTTATGGGCAATTAATAATTCAGGCCGGAATGAGAACCTTGAGAGATAAGTAAAATTTAACATAAAGCCGAGACTGAAAGATGTTTTGGGTGTAAATTTTTTGTTTCCATAATAATCATATAATTCATTATCAACGAATTTCACGTTGGATCTTCCAAGAGCAAAACATAATCCCAGCCTGAATTTCATTTTCGACGGGCTGGTAAAGGATTTCATTTTTTGCTCAGGAGCCTTGCAACGGTTGTATTGCTGCGTAAGGTTTATAAGTTTCTTTGGGGATAGTGTCACATTATCAATATTACCGGTCATGGCAGGGCAATCCCCGAAAAGAAAATTCAGCATCCGGATATATTTCACATCGTGCTGATAAACGGTTTTACTGACCATTGAATCGTTCTTTTCTATTTTAATTGGTTTGTCCAACCCTTGTTTATCGATATAGTAAACATTGGTCCCCAGTCCATGATATAATGTTGCATAACCCTCCACGTAACATAGAAGAAATATCCTGTCGGGGCGTGAGTCATCACCGGATAAATTAACGGATTTATAATAGGAGCCGTTATTGATATAAAAAGATATCAAGTCATTCGGTTGATACGTGTTATAATCCGACGCATTCTGCGGCTTGAAAGATACGGCCGTTGAATAATCACTTTTTATCTTAAAAACACCTTGAATTGAATCACGGCTTGTAGTGAATATATAACCTTTTCCCGTACTTTCATCCTGTGAAATGGCATTTAACCAGGGCAGTAATGCGATTAAAAAAATGCATAATTTTTTCATGATTTTGTTAAAAAAATAAAGGTTAAAAAATGCTGTTTCGTAAAAAGCAACCGGGGATAAATGTATTAAATGTTTACAGAAAAAATAATTATCCGGAATATTTTAACATTTACAAAATAAAAAATCCTCAACCTGAAACCGGAAAAAACCAGGGCCAATAATTATTTATAATTCATATTGTCCTGGTAATTCCGAAATCAGTCGATAACCGCTCTCCGTATTAAACAGTTATTTTTCCCCGTAAACAGTTATACTGAAAATACCTTTGCCTTCTTTTCTGTATTGATCGATCTCTTCCTTTCCTATATATTCAAGCATTAACTCCTCCGGAACACGAGTTGATTTTTGCCGTTGTACGGAAACATTTTTAAATCCTGTTTTTTTAATTATGGCAAGGTAATCATCCATTTCAATGGCCCCGGAAACACAGCCGGCATAGAGCGCGGCCGATTCACGCAAACCTTCCGGCAAGGAACCTTTGATTACAATATCGGAAATACTGAAGTGGCCTCCTGCTTTCAATATCCTGTACGTTTCAGCGAATGCTTTTTCTTTATCCGGAACCAGGTTCATTACACAGTTACTGATCACTACATCCGCCTTGTCGTTTTCAACCGGGATGTTCTCAATATCGCCATAAACAAACTCCACATTTTTATATCCCATTATGGCAGCATTCCTTTTCGCCTTGTCAACCATGGATTCCGTAAAATCAACCCCGATGACATGACCCTCTTCGCCGGTAAGTGCCCTGGCGACAAAACAATCATTACCCGCGCCGGACCCCAGGTCAACCACCGTGTCTCCGGCCGATATTTTTGCAAATTCGGTAGGTACTCCACAGCCAAGATTAAGATCAGCATCCGGAAGATACCCCTCCAAATGACTATAATCGTCACTTTGATCCGATATTCCAGGATTCTCATTTTTAGTTCCGCAGCAACCACAGGTTGTCGGTTTTGAGGCAATCTGACTGTATTTATCTTTTACCTCCTGTTTTAATTGTTCATTGTTTTTCATAACTAAATGTATTATTGTAATATTACGATTAATATTGATAAAAAATTTTAACAACAATTCTTTCCTTTGTAGGAATCAAGAATCACTCCCAGCAATTCCTTAGCTTCCCCCCATGCTTTTTCATTAATGCAGTAATTGATTCTCGGACCTTCAATATCTCCCTGAATGATACCGGAACTTTTTAATTCTTTCAGGTGCTGACTGATGGTTGATTGTGCCAGGGGAAGTTCGTCTACCAAATCCCCGCAAATGCAAGCCCTTGTCTTTACCAGATATTCAATTATCGCAATTCGAGCCGGGTGTGCAAATGCCTTGGCATACTTTGCCAGCTTGTTCAGCCTGTCATTAAATACTTCTGTTTTTGTGATTCCCATAAACTATATCGTAATATTACGATAATTTTTGGAATAAAAAAATATCCGGGAATTTTAATTTGAGAATGAATTGCAATTAATCCGTCTGCCGTATCAGGTAAATAAACTCAAAACTATTCCCGGCTAATGACGTAATTTTTTATAAAACATTGGCAGTCATTACAATAGACACGGTGAAAGTTACGGTAAAGGTCACCGGTTTCCCGCTCACGGAACCTTCCAGGTCACCGGAAAGACTGTTACCGTTTTCCATATCGGTTGCAAGGGTATTAAGATCATCCTGGGTTAAACCGGAATCAATTTCATTACCACTGGTGGATGCGGACTGTAAATTTAAATCGGTGATCGCGGCAGAAACCGTTCCGAAATTTAAAGTTCCATTGAGTATAACAGGATCTACCTTGGTTGAACCCGTATAGTCCGAAATTTTATAAGTAATCTTTTTAACCTGGTATTGTTTTACATTCTTCAGGTATTTCTGGATTTCTGCATTTGAACTGGCATCAACGCTGAATTGTTCCGATACGGCTGTTGTATCATTTTCGGTAATAGTAACCGTAATCGTTTTTTGTAAATCGCCATTGATATCAACGGTACTCACGTCTTTAACTTTATTACAACCCTGTATCCCACCGATTAATAACAAAATGACCATTAATCTTAAATTTTTCATATTTTATAGTTGTTTAGTCCAATAAAAATAGTAAATATTATCGATCATGACAATGGAATTCGATTTTAATTCACAAAATATTCTGGAAAATCCACCCGTTTTTTAAGAATAAGGGGATTATATGATGATAGGCTGGTTTTTTATTGTCAACGATCCGAAAAGATTGTCACGCTAATATTCATGCGTTTGAATAATCTATTTTACGGCAAGGGAGCGTTCAATAATGAATACAGAATAATTACAAAAATTATAA
>CAYNCU010000079.1:0-17395 GCA_964395765.1 uncultured Roseivirgaceae bacterium
TGATATAACCCGGGAGTTTTTCAGCCTTGGGCAGGTCCTGGGTGAAACTGGCCAGACGGATATCGGACTTGCTCTGAACGGCAGCGATCCTGTCTTCCAGGCCGGATTGAGCGCTCACGGTTTTAATAAAACCCAGCAGCGCTATAATGATAACCATAATCGCCAATTTTGCATAGTGATTAAAATGCAATTTATCAGCATGTTCTGCAACCCTTATTTCAACTAGGTTTTGAGTGTTTGAAGTGGTTAGGTTTTTCATGATGTTTAATTTTATTGTTAAATGATGGTGTAAAGGTAGGTTGACAAGACAGGTGGTTTATGAGAAAAAAACCCATTTCAAAGATTAGGTAAAATACCTACTAAATCCTATGTCATTTCGGGCGATTCATACTAACTTTTGAACAGTATTAAAGGATTTAAGGCAAGTGGCTAAATCAAAATCGATATATATCTGCCAACAATGCGGGGCTCAGTCTCCCAAATGGCTCGGAAAATGCCCGTCCTGTGGTGAATGGAATACCTATGTTGAGGAAATTCTTCAGCCGGAAACATCTTCTGCTACTTCCTGGAGAGGCGATGGAACGACAGTAAAAAATAAACCGATTCCGGTCAGCGCCGTCAATTCGGAAATGTATCAGCGATTACAAACCCACGATGCTGAATTCAACAGGGTATTAGGTGGAGGAATAGTAACCGGTTCCGTGATACTTATCGGGGGGGAACCCGGTATCGGGAAATCAACATTGCTTTTACAGGTGGCCTTACTAATGAAAGATATTCCGGTATTATATGTTTCCGGAGAGGAAAGTCCTGAACAAATCAGGTCGAGGGCGGACCGTCTTAAGTACCAGGAAGAAAATTGTTATCTTCTCAATGAAACCAATATCGACGATATATTCAGAGAGATAGGTAACCTTAAGCCAGGCTTACTGATCATTGATTCAATTCAAACGATTTTTTCCACTTCCATTGAATCAGCGCCAGGATCAATTTCCCAGGTCAGGCACAGTGCTACTGAATTTATGAAATATGCCAAAGAATCGGGGACCCCTGTTTTACTAATCGGCCATATTACCAAAGAAGGTACACTGGCCGGCCCTAAAGTTCTTGAACATATTGTCGATACCGTGCTACAATTTGAAGGCGAAAGGAATACATCCTACCGGATACTCAGAAGCATTAAAAACCGGTTTGGCTCCACTTCTGAATTAGGAATTTACGAAATGGAAGATTCAGGATTAAGAGAGGTACAGAATCCTTCCGAAATATTATTAACCCATCGGGATTCACGGGTGAGCGGTGTGGCTATCGGGGCCACGATAGAAGGCATCAGACCTTTAATGATTGAAACCCAGGCCCTGGTGAGTCCGGCCACATTCTCAACCCCGCAACGAAGTACGACGGGATATGATCAAAGAAGGCTTCAGATGCTTCTCGCTGTGCTTGAAAAACGGGGTGGTTTCAGGCTAGGAATGCAGGATGTTTTTTTAAACATAGCCGGTGGATTACGAATTGATGATCCTGCGATTGACCTAGCCGTATGTATGTCCATCCTTTCCTCTTACCTTGAAAGGCCGTTGGATCCGAAAATATGTTTTGCCTCCGAAGTAGGGTTGACCGGAGAACTGCGACCCGTAGGTAGAATTGATAACCGTATTGCTGAAGCTGAAAAACTCGGATTCGACTCCATTTTATTGTCAAAATACAATAAGTTTAACGGTGTAAAAAAAATGAAACTGGAATTACTTACAGTATCTAAACTTGATGAAGCGGTAAAGTTGCTTTTTGGTTGATAAATTATAAACCTATTTTTTATGGAACAGAAATTCAGAACGGAAAGGGACACGATGGGCCCGGTTGAAGTCCCTGCCGAAAAATACTGGGGAGCTCAAACGCAGCGCTCAAAGCAAAATTTTCCCATTGGTGGAGTAAATATGCACATGCCGGTAGAAATAATCCGTGCTTTTGCGATTCTAAAAAAAGCTTCTGCAATGACAAATTTTGAATTAGGTGTTTTGCCAAAAGAAAAATCGGAGATCATAACAAAAGTTTGCGATGAAATATTGAAAGGCGAGCTGGACGATCAGTTTCCCCTGGTCGTCTGGCAAACCGGATCGGGAACCCAATCCAATATGAATGTAAATGAAGTCATTGCCAATCGTGCGCATGTACTTTTAGGGGGCACACTTTCCGACACGAAAAAGAAAATTCACCCTAATGATGATGTGAATAAATCGCAATCATCCAATGATACATTTCCTACCGCCATGAGCATTGCTGCTTATAAAATAATTGTTGAACATACATTACCAAGGGTGGACAAGCTAAGGGAAACATTACACCGGAAATCGGTAGCTTTAAAGAACATTGTTAAAATAGGGCGTACTCACTTTATGGATGCTACTCCCCTTACACTGGGTCAGGAATTTTCAGGCTACGTTTCACAGGTTGATCATGGTATTGCCTCCCTTAAAAATACGCTGAAACATTTATCGGAGCTGGCGCTCGGGGGCACAGCTGTAGGCACGGGATTAAACACTCCTGCAGGTTACGCAGAAAAAGTGGCGGATAAAATTGCCGAATTAACCGGGCATCCCTTTGTTTCCGCTCCCAACAAATTTGAATCCCTGGCTTCCCATGATGCCCAGGTAGAAGCTTCCGGCGCTTTAAAACAATTGGCTGTCAGCCTTATGAAAATTGCCAATGATATCCGTATGCTTTCATCCGGGCCACGTTCCGGGATTGGAGAAATTGTTATTCCCGAAAATGAACCCGGGTCTTCCATTATGCCCGGAAAAGTAAACCCAACACAATGTGAAGCGTTAACGATGGTTTGCGCGCAAACCATCGGAAATGATGTCGCTATCTCAATAGGGGGAATGAACGGTCAATTTGAATTAAATGTATTTAAACCGTTAATAATATATAATTTGATTAATTCCGCCCGTTTAATCGGAGATGCATGTGATTCTTTTAATGACCGCTGTGCAGTAGGAATTGAGCCTAATTTGCCGGTAATAAAGCGTCACCTCGAAAATTCTTTAATGCTGGTAACGGCATTAAATACCCACATCGGCTATGAAAATGCGGCTAAAATTGCCAAAAAAGCACATAAGGAAGGCACCACACTTAAGGAGGCGGCAATAGCTCTGGGTTTGGTATCAGAAAAGGATTTTGATGAATGGGTAGATCCCAGGAAAATGACGGGAAGCCTGGATTAGTTGCCTGGAAATTTGACATTTATGTTATTTTTTAAGTAATTCGATAATAAATTATTAATGAAACACCAATTATTTTATAAAATGAAAAATCTTGCTCTTCTTTTATGCATGGTTTTTACATTCGTTGCAGTTAACAATGTTCAAGCCCAACTTTCAAAAAAGGAAGCTAAAGAGTGGAAGAACAAAGCAAAGGATTTAAAAAGAAACCCTGATCAATTAAAGCAGTTGTATGACGATAATGCCTCGATGAAGGATGAAATTACGGGGTATAAACGTCAGATAACGCAGTTGGAATCCGACCTCAAAACAAAAAACAGCACTATCGATCAGATGACCGATAATATGAAGAATTTACAGGCCGAGCTGGATGCTGCAAAACAAAAAGCGGCTGAAGCAGCAGCGAAAAAACCGACCGGACCTGTCGTTGATGATTCAGGTGTCGTCTTTAAAGTTCAGATCGGCGCTTTCAAAAACAAAGACTTATCAAAATATTTTAACAATACCCCTAATTTCACCGGTGAAAAAACCGACAGCCTGCAGAAAGTAACATTAGGAAGATTCCGTGATTATTGGGAAGCGGATACTTTCAAGAAATATCTGCGTGAAATGGGCGTAAAAGATGCATGGATTGTTCCTTATAAGGATGGAACCCGCGTCGCCATGAAAGATGTTCTTGAAGGGGTTATCAACACAAAAGGTAAAAAAGAAAATAACTAATCCAGAAAACCATATGAAAGGCGACGTTGGTCGCCTTTTTTTTTAACTTTTACAGCATTTATTATTGCCGGCATTTAACCACCCTGCTTCACCTGGTTATCAAATAATTTAATGATTTTGAATGAATTTATTATTTGGGTAATTTAAACCATTGTTTGATAGTGCGACTGAAACCATGAAGTACCTTTATTTTTTTATTTCCCTGATATTACTGAATAGTTGCGGATCCGACAGTGAAGTTCAAAAACCGAGAACAATCCTGATCGTTATCAACGGATTTGAATCAGGAGTAATTGAAAAATTAAGGTTGGTCCACCTCCAGAACTGGAAAAAAGAAGGATGCTTTTACAATACCATCTATACTCCATTGCCTGCTCATCCTGCTCATGATAGTTCATATACCTGGAATTGTTCTATTCCCGAACCGGCCATGATGACAGGGACAGTATTTATCGGGCAAAGTGGGATTAAAAGTTCCATGATACAACATATGTTCGGAGAGAAAAAAACTTCCTTTATTACCAATGATAATTCCTATGGCGACCTGTCGAATGATTTTGATACTTATTACAACCTGGATAACTCAGTAGGTGATCAACTAAAGGACGAAAATGTATTCGGTAAGGCAAGGGATGTTATTCAGGATGAAAACCCTTCTTTTCTGTTGCTATTTCTTGCCGGCCCCGGTGTTGCAGGAATTGAAAGCACTCTTCCTGAAAACAATAAGGAAAAGTGGTTTCATAATATATGGCATGAGGATTCTCCATATGTCGGACAAATGAAAAAGGAAGATCAGTTAATCGAAGAATTTATCAACTGGCTGCAATACAAGAACTACTGGACAAGTACCACTCTTTTTGTTACCGGCAATCATGGAGAGGCAGATACGGGAGGATGCCCCCCCTATGATGCTGCAAGCTCAAAAACAGAGCTTTTAATTTTGGGGAAAGATATCAAGCCCGGATCCGTATATAATTATGCTGAAATTACTGACATAGCTCCGACCATAATAAGAATAAATAATCTTGCCTCATTACGGTATTCCACAGGCCGGGTACTGGAAGAAGCATTTAAATGGGGGCCGTCTTCCTATTCGTCCGATCAGGGTATGAAAACACTTGATAACATTCTGATAAAACATCATGATAGCAACAATTCCATTTCACCCGGAAATGATGATATTTTAACCATTGATCAGATCTGTGACTGGCATAAATCCATTTCCCCGGTTACCATTGATGAATTCATTAAAAAGGAAGAAAAACAGTAATTTTTTAATGATCAGTTCGTTCAGGGATTGCTTATGATTTGATTTAAAAAATGAAGGTCAATAATCAACATTTCGAAACTATATGGATAAAAAAAGACGACGGATCTACTGTTCAGATTATAGACCAACGTTTTCTGCCATTTGAATTTGTGATAGAAGATATCCGAACAGTTAACGAAATGTTCCGTGCAATTCAGGAAATGCATTTACGTGGTGCCCCTTTAATCGGCGCGGCAGGAGCCTTAGGAATGTATCTTGCGACATTGAATGATCATGAAGACTTTTCGGGATCTTATTTTTCTGCTATGGCATCCAAGCTTAAATTGGCACGGCCAACTGCCGTTAACCTGGAATATGCAATAAACAGGGTGATGAAGGTAATACAAGAATCAGTAAATAGCGATGAGATCCGAAAATCCGCGCTTAATGAGTCCCTAAAAATAATCGATGAAGAACGCGAATATTGCAGATTGATCGGGACCTATGGACTACCGTTGATTGAAGAAATCAGTAAAAGGAAACGGGGAGAAGTTGTCAATATTCTCACCCATTGCAATGCCGGCTGGCTTGCCTGTATTGATTTCGGCACGGCTACTGCGCCAATCTATTTTGCCCATGACAAGGGAATAAAAGTTCATGTATGGGTTGATGAAACAAGGCCCAGAAACCAGGGTGCGCGACTTACCGCGTGGGAATTAAGCGAACATGGTGTTCCCAATACGGTCATTGCCGATAATACGGGAGGCTATCTTATGCAGCAAAATTCAGTGGACCTGGTCATCGTGGGAAGCGACCGGACAACGGTTACCGGCGACGTTGCCAATAAAATCGGAACATACCTTAAAGCGCTGGCGGCCCGGGACAACGGGATACCATTTTACGTAGCCCTACCCTCTTCATCCATCGACTGGAATCTAACGGACGGCATCCGGCAAATTCCAATTGAAAAAAGAAATCCTGATGAAGTAAGATTCATGGAAGGCAAACTGAATGATACTATTGTATCCGTTAATATCCTTCCTGATAAAAGCGAAGTCCTTAATTATGCCTTTGACATAACACCTTCACGATTGGTCACAGGTTTAATTACCGAAAGGGGTATATGCTTTCCTGAAAAGGAAAGCCTGATGAAAATGTTTCCGGAAAAAGCTTCTGTTAATCAAGTTTAAAGCCAGCTATTGTGAAGCCGGAAAACGAAGGATATATTAAATTCAATTGCCTACAGACCCTTAAGGATTTTGAATTCTCCGATGAAGATTTCAAAATCCTGGAGAAATGGAGAAGCGAACTTTATAAAATTAAATTAATCGGGGCGTATCCTGACGGCATAGGTTTTGGAAATATCAGCATAAGGTATAATGCCGCTAAAAACTTTATCATCTCCGGATCGGCTACTGGAAATTTAAAAAGTCTTGAAAAAAAGCATTATGCGTTGGTCACAGGATATGACTTTAATATGAATAGCCTTGCTTCTACAGGAAGGATAAAAGCCTCATCAGAATCATTAAGTCATGCCATTATTTACGAAACCAGTTCGGCATGCCGGGCAGTAATACATGTCCACAGCCGGTTGATGTGGGATCAACTGAAATATACATTACCGACCACCAATGAAACGGTTCCCTACGGTACACCGGAAATGGCGGAAGAAATTAAGAAAATTATTAAACAGCATGACCTGATTGAAAAAGGAATAATCGTAATGGGGGGCCACGAGGAAGGCATTATATCATTTGGGCCGGCGCTGGAAATAGCCGGCAATATGATTTTGAAATATTGGCGCGAATTAAAGGTTTAGAATAATATCCTTGCCGGATTGAGAAGATTATCAGGTTGCTTTTCCAACAGCAATTACAGACAGACCGGCTTTATTAAGAATGACCTTATCCATAATTTTGAATATGGGAACGAGGAGATTGTAAAGACCCATTTGTCCTTCCGGGATCGTCTGTTTCTTAAGAAGGCTGCCTGAAAAATACCAACCTAAAATCCCTGCAAGATTGAAATACTGGCTGTGAATTATACTAAAATTGTTTTTTGATAATAAGGCTTCAATTGTCTTTTTCGTATACCTTTTGAAATGACCGAGATTTTCATCAAAGCCGTTATATAATGACCGATAAGCCGGAACGAGAATGATAATATTTCCTCCCTCCTTTAGGAGGTACCTGCAATTTTGGATGGCCCTGTTATCATCCTCAATATGTTCCACAACGTTTAAAGCGAAAACGGTGTCAAAGTAACCCTGAAGATAGCTGAATTTTTCCCTGAATAAATCATCCACCAGATCCATCTGAATTGCGGATTCCAGGTTTACGAAACCCGAAAATTTATTTTTCAGATCTTCGAAATAATGAGTCCGGATATCACTTAGGGTAATCGAATAGCCGTCATCCAGAAAGAAAGCCGAAATATTTCCAATGCCGCTTCCTATCTCAAGCACCTTACCTTTTGAATAGGGGCGGATGGTTTGATACATCCAACGATTGAATTTTCCTGCTTTTGAAATTACCCGTAAGGTTTTTTCCCCATCGGGATCCTGTTCATTAAAAATCTCGGATTTCATGAAAAAATGCTGTATTTAAAGATGCACCATATGGCATGAATTCCATCCTTCCAGTTTATTTTTTTACCTTCCCTGAATTTTCGTCCATAATATGAAATTCCGACCTCATAAATTCTGATATTTTTAACCTTTGAAATTTTTGTGGTGATCTCAGGTTCAAATCCGAAACGATCCTCTTTTAATTTTATTTTTTTTACGATAGATGTATTCATTAGCTTATAACAGGTTTCCATGTCTGTAAGATTAAGATTACAAAACATATTGGAAAGAAAAGTCAAAAATTTATTTCCCATTGTATGCCAGAAAAAAAGTATGCGATGAGGATTATTTCCCCTGAATCTTGAACCATAAACGATATCAGCATGACCGTCGATTACAGGTCTTAATAGTTGAACATATTCATTTGGATCATATTCCAGGTCGGCATCCTGAATAATCAGGAATTCCCCTGAGGCCTTTTGAATGCCTTTCCTGACCGAGGCTCCCTTTCCTTTGTTGGTTTCAGAATGGATCAGTTCAATATTATTTCCGGGGTTTGAACGAATATAATCTTCCGCAACTTTTTTACTGTTATCATTTGAACCGTCATTGACAATAATTATCTGTTTGGATAAGCCGTTCGGCAATATTACAGTTTTTACTTTTTCAAGCACTTCCACCAGGGTTTTTTCCTCATTATACACCGGGATGATGATTGAGAGTGTAGTGATGGATTTTAAATTATCCATAACGTTTCAGGGAATGAATTTAAGTAGGTAAGTAGCTGAATCGGATAAGGATAGCACAGGTTCAAAATTATCCTGATTTTTTAAAATTGCAGGAAGAAGATAAACATAGGTTTGACGGTAACCCAAAGCATCGATGACCACATGAGTTACCCTGTCTTCTTTCAGCTGTTTAATTATTTCCTTATCATCATTGGTATAGGGAAAAGTGCATGTATAAGTATCTGAAAACAAATAAAATAAATTCGGTTTCCGGCAACAAACAACGGCACTGTCCAGATTTTGACGTTTCATCCATTTCGCGATTTCAAAATAATTTTTCCATTCGGCAGGATAATCCTCCTTGGCGTCTTTATGAAGTACCTGCAATGGTTTCATAAAAAAGAAAACAATCACAAGAAAATACCACGGACTTAAACCTGATTTCTTTTGTTGCAGTAATTGCAGATAAAATGTATAAATGCCATAAAGTAAAGCGACCAGTAAAAGGGGAGTAATCGGTAATATAAATCTTACGCCAATCCAAACTTCAGGCCACAGGAAAAGAATTCCTAATGTTGCCACAAGATAGGAAATAATCAGCAACCGGTATTTTTTAAGCTTAATTAGTCCGTAAAAAATAAATACGCAAATAATCAATCCGACGACCCATTCCCAGGTAGTGATGGGAGTATGATAATCGGCAGAAATAAAAGGGAAAACACTATTTGGGATTTCACGGGTAATATAGCGGGAAACATTGGTTACAATTCTCACTATGTAATCGTGAGTGGTGGCATTGCCGAGATCAGGCCGGTAAGGATTAATCATTACCAGTGGTTTTATATATTCATTACCTCCCAGATTCCGGCTTCGTAAATACCAGGGAAGGGCTATCAGGAAAAATCCTGCCAGGTAAAATAATACTGCCTTCCAGTTTTTCCTGACTAAAAACCATAACAATATACCAACCAATAAAGCCAGTCCGGTTGACCGGATATAATAGGCAACCGCAAGACTGATCAAGGAAATATAAAGCGGTGGTTGATAAAAAATATTTTTGTCATCCTTTATTTTCATTACCGCCCAGAGCGAAAGAAGAGAAGCGAGAATAAAAGGCGCCTCGCTCATCATTATGGTTGAATAAAGAAGCATGTGGTAATTCAACGTAAGAAAAATACTGCATATAAAAGATAAGGTTTTATTATTGGTTATACTGGAAGTTAAAAAATAAAGGAGAATGATTGATGCAAGAATGTAAATTCCATTAAAGATTTTAATCGCAACAATGGATTCCCCGAAAAACCTGAAGACCATAGATATGAGAAATGGATACCCAGGGGGAAAATGATTCTCAGGAGAATGACGAATGTTGGAAATACTAGTATATCCTTGTCCGGTGGCAAGGGCTTTCCCAAGCATGAAATAGTTTGCATTATCACCATTGAGATCGACTTTAACATCAAAGATGAGGCTGTATATGAAAATGAATAATAAAACTATAAGTATAGGGAATACTATATTTCGAAAGTCAAATTTCTTTTCCTGAAAATAATTTTCCGATTTGAATTCCCCTAGACTTTCATCATGATGTGGCTGTTCGGAATTATTTGCCATGGATTATCACATTCCCCCTATTAATTGATCTTGCTAAATTAAGGGGTAGAAACTATTTAATGAAAAAGCAGGTTAATTAATAGATTAATTTAATTCGGTTCATTATATTTTTGTAATAACTTAAATCTTCACCCAATAATGCGGATAGAAAAAGATAAAGCGGTATTCATCCTCATTGATGTTCAGGAAAAATTGTTTCCGCATATGTATGAAAAGGATAATTTATTGCTGTCCATGGTGAAATTAATTAAGGGTTTTGAAATCCTGGGCATACCCGGCTTCATTACTGAACAATACAGCAAAGGGCTTGGGGATACCATACAGCCGATAAAATCCATAATAAAAAATAAAGCTCCTTTTGAAAAAATGAGTTTTTCCTGTTGCGACGAAAGCCATGTGATGACGGCATTGCGGAATTTGAACAGGAAGTTTGTTTTAATTGCCGGAATTGAAGCGCATGTTTGTGTCCAGCAAACAGTGACAGACCTGGCCCGCGACGGCTTTCAGCCAGTAGTGGTAGCGGATTGTATATCTTCCCGCAAGGAAAATGATAAAATAATAGCCATGGAAAGAATGCGTAAAGAGGGGGCAATTATAACCTCATGCGAATCACTGTTGCTGGAAGTATGTCGTGTTGCAGGAAGTGATGAATTCAAGGCTATATCTGCCTTAATAAAATAACTAGATTTAAATAATGGAAAAAGAGGAAGAAACGAATGAAATAAAAAGCCTGATTGTAAATGACCTGGGCCTCGAGGAAGAAAAACCATTACTTCAGGCTGAAAATCTTCAGGTGTTAAAAGAGAGGCTTACGGCATTGATCAATACTTTACTGCAAAAGGATTACCACAGGTTGGTCAATGCCATGTACCGGCTGGATATTGACGAAAAACAATTTCGCGAAGTGATTTCGGGTTTACACAGCCCGAATGTTGCCGCAAGACTAGCGGACCTCGTGATCGCCAGAGAGCTGGCCAAAGTGGAAACAAGAAAAAAATTCAGGCCATGACTATTAACGGCATATGATACAGGAAGAAGGTAAAGTAATAGCCGTTGATTTTGACGGAACCATAGTTGAACATGCCTATCCCGGTATCGGGAAGGAAATGATTTTTGCCTTCGATACATTAAAAGCATTACAGCAAAAGGGACATAAATTGATTTTATGGACTTACAGGGCAGGTAAGGAACTTGAAGAGGCAATCGAATTTTGCCGATCGCGAGGAATTGAATTTTATGCCATTAACAAGAATTTTCCGGAAGAGATTATTGCGGAAGATAGTCCCAGAAAAATACAGGCGGATATTTTTATTGATGACAGAAATCTTGGTGGCTTTCCCGGATGGAGTAAAGTGTGGCAAATGCTGCATCCTGAAGGCGGAGATTTTGAACATCGGTTAATTGACCCCGATGCCCATGAAAATTTTCCAAAAAAAGGAGGTATCTTGCAAAAGATATTCTCGACATTCCGAAAGAATAAATGATTCATATTAAGAACGAAGAAGAACAGGAATTAATCAGAATAAGTGCTGACCTGGTAAGCAAAACATTAGGAATGCTCGCCGGAGAAGTCAAACCCGGCGTAACGCCATTATATCTGGATAAATTAGCCGAGGAATATATCCGTGATCATGATGCTATCCCGGCTTTTAAGGGCTTGTACGGTTTCCCCAATACTTTATGTACATCAATTAATGAACAGGTTGTACATGGAATTCCCAACAACAGACCCTTAGAAGAAGGTGATATTATTTCAGTCGATTGCGGTACATCTGTCAATGGCTTCTGTGGCGACCAGGCCTTTACATTTCCAGTCGGTGAAATTCGGGAAGAGATTGCAAAACTCTTAAAAGTGACACGCGAATGTCTTTATATGGGTATTGAACATGCTTTAGCCGGAAACAGGGTAGGAGATATTGGCTATATTATTCAGCAACATGCAGAAGAAAACAATTATGGCGTTGTAAGGGAATTGGTCGGTCATGGTTTCGGTAAAAATATGCATGAAGAACCGGAAGTGCCCAATTATGGTAAAAGAGGAAAAGGCGTAAAGCTTAAAAACGGTATGACCCTGGCTATTGAGCCCATGATCACGTTGGGAAGCCGTTATATCAAACAACTGAAAGACGGATGGACGATTGTTACCTCCGACAACCGTCCGGCAGCCCATTTTGAACATGATATTTTAATACATAATGATAAACCCGAAATCCTTACGACATTTAAATATGTAGATGAAGTGCTGGCCGTCCGGCATTCCTGAGATTTAATCAATATGTTACGATTTTGCAGCGCATGCGGAAGTGACAGAATCTCCATTAGAATTCCGGAAGGAGAATCCACTGAACGGGTCGTATGCGATAATTGCGGTAAGATTCATTATGTAAATCCACGCTTAATTGTTGGCTGCCTGCCAGTCTATAAGGACAAGATTCTGGTATGTAAAAGAGCAATTGATCCCTGTTCCGGCAAATGGAACCTTCCGGCGGGATTTATGGAAGTCAATGAATCGGCCGAAGAAGGGGCCATCCGTGAAACACTGGAGGAAGCCAATGCCAAAGTGGAAATTATTCGTCTCCATTGTGTCTACAGTATTCCCCAGGTCAACCAGGTTTACCTGATTTTTAAATCAAAGCTTTTGAATCCTGATTTTAGCCCGGGCCCGGAATCCAGTGAAGTAAGTTTATTTGATGAAAAGGATATGCCGTGGAATGATATTGCTTTTACTTCCAGTGTTTATGCCATTAAAAAATATTTTGAAAACCGGAATAATCCCAATCCTGAAACTTTTATAGGCGGACATACCTACGATCACAGGTTTTAATACTATTTAAAATCAATCGTTATAACCTCAGGGAAGATAAAATTCATGATAATTTATCTTTCCTTTTTCAGTTTGTCTTCAAGGTTGGTCAGAAAGTTATGCAAGGCGTCCTCCCAAGTTTCATCAGCATCCCATGTTTCCCCGATATAAATTTCTTTTCTGGCGAGTTGTTTCAGGTAAAATTTATATACAGGGGCATCAATAGGAATGGAACGGAAAGTTACCGATCCGTCGGCCTGCTTTTTAACTGTGATATAATCTGTCTCATTGGGTTTAAGCTCATAGCCGAGCATTTGCTTGATGGAATGACCGGAAGTATTTAACCGGAGCAAAACAAACTGATAACCGTCCTTAAATAGCTGATCTTCGCCACGAGAATAATCAACGAAATCATACTTCCACGGATAATCGCTGAATTCCTGTTTGAGTTTATCGTTCAGTCGGGCATTTCTGCTATTACTTTCATCCACATCTTTTTCAATTCGCCGGTTCATTGAATTCCCGGGAATATTATCAGGCAATTTGTAATCTGTGAATAAAGGAACTGCCAGTTTATCAACACGAAGATTTTCCGGAAAACTTGCATTCCTCAGATTTGGGATGATATTAATTCCCTCAAGGAATTCAGGCTGGTCAATAATAAGATTGTTTGTTTTTTTAAAATCCTGCCGAACAGTAATCGCATATATATTTTTCATAATCCTGCTCAGCTTCTTATCCTGATCTTTCCATGCTTTTTCACCATTCGAAATAAAGGACGGTTTACCATTGAATTTTGTAATGACAACCACATTGGTTGTATCCACCCGGGAGCCTGTTTTAATGAGTGATTTACTAAGAATAACTATATATTTTATATCACGGCCATTCAGGTATTCGGCATAAACAGCTGATGCATCAGGCCCGGCAAGAACATCATCGAGATAAATATAGATGTCCGGGTCAATCCCGATTTTACGAAAATAGGCATGTGCCTCAGCGGCATAACTTTTCCAATCGCCTCGTTCGGAATTGGTTGCAGATTTCTGAGGTACGGAAATAAATACAGCTGATCGTTGTTGAAGAATATCCGGTGGAAGATAGCTGTCATTATAATTGAGGAACCTGATCCCCACAGCATTTACTTCTTCCTCCTGGCTATAAACTAAATGATTGACCGAAAAGACAAGGAATAAAACCAGAACCGTAAATTTTTTCATACACCGTTTTATAACATTACGAATCCGGGAGGATAATATTTTTCAAACATTGAAAAGACAATAGAATAAATGTACTTTAATACGAAAATGAATATAAAAGACGGTTTATTGCCGTATTTTTCACAATAATAAAACAATAAAATATTTTTGTCACCTGATTGAGATTGGATCGTATTTATCAGGTTTTCCGAAAAATAATTGTTTCAATGGTTTCAAAGGCAAAAGTTACCTTAAATGAAGAATTCAGGCTTGAGCTGGGAAAGACCCTACCTTCCCTGGAATTAACCTTTACAACATTCGGAAAACTTAACCCCGAACATTCAAATGTAATATGGGTTTGTCACGCTTTTTCAGGAAGTTCGGATTTCACTGAATGGTGGCCTGGATTGTTTGGCAATGGTCTCCTTTATGATCCAGAAAAACATTTTATCATTTGCGTAAACATGCCCGGAAGTTGTTATGGGTCGACCGGGCCGCTCAGTATAAATCCATTAACCACAAAGCCTTTTTATCACTCATTTCCCGAATTAACCAACAGGGATATCGTGAAAGCCTTTATCGAGGTTCGTAAATACCTGAAAATAAATAAAATACACACAGTTATTGGATCCTCTCTTGGGGGACAACAGGCACTGGAATGGTGCATAATGGAACCTGAGGTTATAGAACATCTTGTTTGTATTGGTGCGAACGCATATCATTCACCATGGGGAATAGCCTTTAATGAAACGCAGCGCATGGCCATTAGCCAGGATCCTACCTGGAACCATGATACAACGGAAGCCGGACTTGGAGGCATGAAAGTAGCCAGGGCCATTGCACTTCTTTCTTATAGGAATTATCAGACCTATAAAGCCACACAAAGTGAAGAAGATATCGATAAGACTGCGAATTTTAAAGCATACAGTTACCAGGCGTACCAGGGTGAAAAGCTCGCCCGAAGGTTCAATGCCTTTAGCTACTGGATTTTATCGAAGGCTATGGATACTCATAATGTTGGCAGAAACCGGGGCAGTATTATATCCGCACTTGAAAAAATAAAGGCCAAAAGCCTCATTATCGCCATTGAGACCGACATTTTATTTCCTAAAGAAGAACAGCAATTGATAAAGGAACATATCGATAATTCCAGTATAGGCATCATAAACTCACTTTATGGCCATGACGGATTCCTTCTTGAAGCGGGGCAATTGACCAAAATGATAAACCAATTTTATGACTCCTGATTCATATAATTTGCCGAATGGCATTAATTTTGAAGTTCACCTGGATATCTTATTTTCGTTATCAAGCAAACTAAAATTAATTAACTCATGAAAAAGTGGCTATTGCCGGGGATATCGTTAGTGGTGATCACACTGATTTCATCCTTCGTAACTAAAAATGATTATCCTAAATTCGAATGGAAAGAGACCTCGCATGATTTTGGCGAAATAAAATACAATCAACCGGTATCCTACGAGTTCGAATTTACAAATAAAGGTCAGGCCTTCCTTGTAATCTCCGATGTTCAGGCTTCCTGCGGATGCACTGTTACAGAATATACAAAAGATCCGGTTCCGCCGAATGGAAAAGGTAAAGTAAAAGCTACCTACGATGCTGCCAATGTAGGCGTCTTTAATAAAAGCATTACGGTAACTGCCAATGTTGAAGGGGGCCCGGAATATCTTTATATCAAGGGGGTCGTAAAGAAATAACTCAGAAGCCCGACCTGTACCTCATGATTTCCAGATCAAAAATTTAACTTTTTGTATATTTGTTTACCTACGGGGGATCTTAGCTCAGTTGGTTTAGAGCGCTGCCTTGACAGGGCAGAGGTCGTGGGTTCGAATCCCTCAGGTCCCACACGTTAATCTTATGATTAAGCGTTTCGAAATTATAAACGCAGGAATTACATTCAATGACTAGCCATATTATAGTATGCAGATGATTGGAAAATACCTGATTTTTGGAGGTATCATTATTTTTGCATTCGGAGTCGTTCTTTACTTTTTCAGTAATCAGTTTCATTGGTTGGGCAGACTTCCGGGTGACATCAGAATTGAGAAAGAAAATTTCAGATTCTATTTCCCGGTAACCTCTATGATCCTTATCAGTATTATATTAACGGTATTAATTAATATAATCCGGAAATTACTCTAACCAATTGTTGTTACTATCAGTCGGAGGTGGCCTAAATGGCGCATAGGTAATAATTCCAATGATATTATGGTACAGTAAATTAAATAAATGACGGAACATTGTTTAATTGATTAATCCAATGAAAATTATCAGCACAAAAGACTTAATTTGCACAAAATCAACCAAAATCGCTGTAAACCGTAATATTAAAACAGTTGGATGACTTTTTCCTGATTATCCGGGATCCTATGAGAATAGCTGTCAGGCACATATGGGTTTCTATTGTCTTTTTGTTATTCAGTCCTCTGGTATTTGCACAGAACTATTATTTTCAACCCTATTCACTTAACGAGGGATTGCCCCAATCCCAGGTTTTTACGATCCTGCAGGATTCCCGTGGAATCCTGTGGGTCGGAACCAATGGAGGAGGTTTATGCAGATTTAACGGTGAAAAATTTCAAATATTTACGCAGCGGGACGGCCTTGTCAGTAACCAGGTTTACAGCATATTTGAGGACCACAAAGGTAATTTATGGGTCGGTTCCAATTCAGGAATAACCATCTATGACGGTCTCCACTTTAAGAAAATTTATTTTGACAGTCTCAACGCCCAACGATACACCAATTTTTGTGAAAACGACCAGGGAGAGATTTTTTTCAGGGGTGAATACAATGGACATAAAACATGGATTCATGAATTTGATGGTAAGAATTTTCATATTTTAAATAAGGAATTTCCGCAACTGGATTCTACCGGTAAAATTTTACAGATACTGATGACTTCGGAAGGTCATTTACTCATTAATGATTATGACCAGATATTGGATTATAAGGACGGCCAGCTAAAGGAATCCCGGTATGATAATAGGACCGAATTCAAAAGAAAACATATTACTTACATCGGGAAAGATAACCGAAATAATTTATTAATCGGCGCCAGTGATAAAGGGAAGGTCTATGCGTATATATGTCATAATAATGAAATAAACCTTATTAAATGGCCTGAAGTCATTGATCCTGCAAATATTAACATTGTTTATTATGACAGCAAGGGATATTACTGGATAGCTGACAACCAGGTTGGAAAATTATTTCAGTTATACGGGGATATTAACAGCGGCGTGGACCGCCCCTTGAGTGTATGCCACAGGCCGGC
>CAYNCU010000080.1:0-17338 GCA_964395765.1 uncultured Roseivirgaceae bacterium
TTTCTTGCCGGCACCCCGGTTTGTCAGGCACAATATTTCGGTTTCAAGATCAATTCAGGAAAAAAATCGATACGCCTTAATTTTGACATCTATAATAACCTGGTGGTGATCCCGGTCAGGATCAATAATGTAATCCCGTTGAATTTCGTCATGGATTCAGGAGTGCGTTCCGTTATCATCACTGATAAAATTTATACGGATATGCTCGGCTTGCCGCATAACCGGAAATTGGTTATTAACGGCCCCGGAAATTTTACAAGCCTGGAAGCTTACGTAGTAACCAATGTAAATCTTTACCTGGAGGGAATCACCGGATATGACCAGTCGGTTCTTGTACTTGACCAGGACTACCTGAAGCTGAGCAATATTCTGGGTACTGAAGTCCATGGCATGATCGGTTACGATATTTATAACCGTTTCGTTATGGGTTTCAATTTCATGAATAAAACGGCGACTATGATCGAACCCAGAAAATTCACTCCGCCGAAACATTACGAAGTGTTGCCGTTAATGATTGAAGACACGAAGCCCTATATCTGGGCTACCATTGTTACGCATGATACTACCCGGGTCAGGGTAAAATTGATGATCGATACCGGCGCAAGCCATTCCCTTTTGCTGAAAGAAAATTCGTCCAAAGGATTGACTATTCCCGAAAAAAATATTCATGCTGAAATCGGAAGGGGGCTGGGAGGACCTATTGACGGCGAGCTGGCCAGGATCAAAAGTGTGACCATCGGGGATTTTACCTTTCACAATGTGGTAGCCTCCTTTCCGGATCCACAGGACTATCCGGATTCTATCGGCGACCAGGATAAGAACGGTACGATCGGCGGGGAAATCCTTTCCCGTTTCAATGTATATTTCGACTACCGCCACGGGAAATTATACCTGAAGAAAAATCATAATTATAAAAAGAAATTCGGTTACAACATGAGCGGCATGACCCTCGCGGCCGTAGGACTAAAACTGGATTCATTTAAAGTCGCTTTTGTACGTCCGAATTCACCGGCGTATAAGGCCGATATCAGACCGGGCGATTTTATCGTTTCCGTCAACGGTAACTCCGGGAAAGACCTCGACCTGAATTCGATCTATAAAGTGTTCAATTTTAGTACAGGAAAAACGGTAAAAATGGTGATCCGCCGGGAAGGAGAGATCATGAAAAAGGAATTCGTTTTAGTGGACGTGATTTAAGCTTCTGCGCGATATAATGGAGTCTATCAGCCTCTTGTTCCTTTTGCTCAGGCCTTTTTATTTTGTAAATTAAATTCTTAATTGGGTTTCTATTTGCCGGAAGGCTATGAGAACTATATCAGTTGTTGCATTCCTTTTAATATTCACTTCCTGTACCAGGAAAATATCATGCTGTTTTGTGGTTGATATCAATGTAAATATTGAGGTAACCGATAGCAGTGGTAATGACCTGCTGGATCCGGATAATCCCTTATCTCTCAATACCGATAAGCTGAATGTATACAGTAGCATCGACGGCCAGGTAAGAACCGGAATCAACGGAACGACCGTGAGTCCGGGTTTCATAATCTACCGCCAGGCCAACGAGGATTCAACGAACAGATATGTCATGTCAATATACCCGAATGAAGACCCGTCTGAGGATTACCCGGTCACCTATATTCACTGGAATAATAATGATGTTGACACTCTGAAATGTGAATTTTCCCGTAATGAGGGTGGCACCGTTTGCGAAAAGGTGTGGTACAATGAAAAACTGGAATATCCTGACGGGAACATTAATTCCGGAAGATCATTTCAGGTTATAAAATAATAATAATTACCGACCGGTATTTTGCAGACTGAACGGAACTTTATATATCGCAGTTGATCTTACCGGCTTTCCGTAATTGAGCATCGGCGCCCATTTTGGCCCTTGCCGGATCAGGCGTATGGCCTCCTCGTCACAGCCATTGCCTATCCCTTTAATTATTTTAATATCTCTGATAGTGCTGTCAGGTTCAACGGTAAATTGTACGATTACATCTCCTTCGGTACCGTTATGCCTGGCCGCTGCCGGATATTTCAGGTGATTATGTAAATATTGGTTGTACAGGGAATCCCCCGTTACGGGATGTGATTTTACACTATTGGCTGAAAGACTTAAGTCGGAAACGGGCGCATTGCTTTTAGCCAAACTCATCTGGTCCGGTTCCACAGCTCTTGCCTTTTTGTCCATCCGGCCGGCGGCTTCACTGCTTACGGCGTATTCGGTTTTTTCAGCGGGGACCTGGGGTACTATTTTTACAGAGGATCCTGTATCGGCTTTCAGCCCGGCCCCGTTTGATTCTGACGGAGCTCCTGCCGCCTGGGCCATGGGTTCGCGTGTATTGGCCATGGCAGGGTTCGATTCCTCACTTTCCGGTTCCGTTTTTTTGACGGCCCGGGCCTGACCGCTCCTTTCTGAAGACCGGGAAGCTGCATTTGTTTTTTCAAGGACCTCGGATTGCGATGGGGATGATATAGCTTCTTCTTTCCTTTCAGGCTGCTTTTCGCCGGTGTCATTATAGGTGCCCGCGGAATCCGTTGTTGCCTTTGTTTTCTGCATCGCTATTTCAGACTGTTGCCCTGAATTCCGGTGCATCACCTCAATCACAGTAAATATGGAAACAGCAAGGATGAGGAATACAGCTGCGGCTCGAATGAACAAGGGAAAGCCTTGGGTTCTCCGTTTTGTATCCCTTATATTTATCCTGCGTTCCAGTTCTTCAAAATCATCTTTTACATCCCCCTGTTTCATGGCAATCTCAATACCTTCCATGGCTTCGGCCAGGAATGGGTCTTCCTGCATGGCCTTCTCCACCTTCCAGGCTTCTTCCGGTGATAATTCACCTTTAAGGTATTTTATCAGCGTCTGACGGTCTATTGGATTATTGTTTTCCATCGTCTGATTTTTCGATACAGATTCTAAGGTTCCTTTTCCCGTTCTGAATATAACTTTTTACCTTACTGAGCTCAAACCGGGTTTCAGCCACAATTTCAGCATAACTTTTCTTATTAAAGTAAAAAAGCTCAACGCAGGTTTTCTGTTCACCCGGTAGCTTTTCCAGGCAGTCACGCAACTTCTCAATATTTTCTTCCATGATCCCATCATCTCCAGGATGCCAAATGGTACCGGTTTCCATAAAAAGGCTGCCGTCATCTTTAATAAGATGACGTTTCTGGTCGCGTATCACGGTCAGGCAGTGATTACGCGTAACCGTATAAATCCAGCGGTTAAAGTTCATGACGGTTTCTTTCCGCAACGTTTTAACTAGTTTTTCGAATATTTCCATGGTAGCATCCTTGCTCTCTTCGCGGTCCCTGAAGTATTTCATGCACACCCCGTATACTAAATGCATATAGCGCTGGAAGAGGATTACCAGACTTTCCATATCCCCGGTTTCGAAGTAGATCTTCAGGATTTCTTCATCCGGGATATCGGTGATTTCTTTTTTTTTATTGACAAAAAGCATGCTCCAATAACCTTTTCCTGCGCGGAAATTCAAACATAAAGATAGAGTAAGCGGGGTTATTAAAAAAGATAAAATTTTTTTATGGAAAATCGCCGGCCATGGATTCTATGTTAAAAAACTTAAAATTATGAAAACAATAGGATTGATCGTGACCATGATTTTCTTCAGCGCATGGACAAAGCCATTGCCTGAAGTGAACATTACCGGAACCGTTTACGATGTTTCGGGAAATACGCCACTTGCCGGGGTAAATGTAACGGAAAAAGGGACTTTGAATTCTACGGCCACAGATGCCAAAGGAGCGTATGCCATTCGTGTAAAGGATAACAACAGCATTCTGGTGTTCAGCATGAACGGGTATAAATCGAAGGAAATCAAAGTGGCTTCAATGACCAGGATAAATATTTTTCTTGAAAAAGGCAAATCAAAGGATGACCTTGCTCAGCAACCAGTAGCTGTTCCGGAAGAAGCGGATAAGAAAATAGTTTACGGACGCGGGAACATGGCTATAAAAAGCTATGCGACGGGAAACATATCCGAATCACAGCCCTATTACCAGCCATTCAACACGGAAGATTACAGCCCCATCGAGGAAAATATTTTCCACAAAGCGATGAATGACCCGCTTTCAACTTTTTCAATCGATGTGGATGCCGCATCCTACAGCAATGTACGGCGATTCATAACGGCAGGGCAACTGCCTCCGAAAGATGCAATAAGAATAGAAGAGATGATCAATTATTTCCACTATTCATATGCTCAGCCATCCGGAGAAGATCCCTTTTCGATTAATACCGAAACAGCATCCTGCCCCTGGAATAAAGATCATTGGCTGGTACAGATTGGCCTGCAGGGGAAAAACATTCCGGTTGAAAATCTTCCTCCTTCCAACCTGGTTTTCCTGCTGGATGTTTCCGGGTCAATGGATGAAGCCAATAAGCTTCCCCTGGTGAAATCGGCTTTGCGGATGCTGGTTGACAAAATCAGGCCCCAGGACCGGATCGCCATCGTAGTCTATGCCGGAGCGGCTGGACTGGTGCTGCCTTCCACGCCGGGGGACGAAAAGGAAAAGATCCTCAATTCCCTGGAACAATTACAGGCTGGCGGCTCGACGGCCGGTGGTGAAGGGATCCGGCTCGCCTATAAGGTGGCACAGGAAAATTTCATGAAAAGCGGAAATAACCGCATTATCCTGGCCACAGACGGTGATTTTAATGTAGGCGCTTCCAGCAATGGTGACATGGAAAGGCTGATCGAACAGGAAAGGCAATCCGGTGTGTATCTTACCGTACTTGGCTTTGGCATGGGTAATTATAAGGACTCGAAAATGGAAATACTGGCTGATAAGGGAAATGGCAACTATGCCTATATCGATAATATACTCGAAGCCAAGAAAGTTTTTATCAATGAATTCGGCGGGACCCTGTTTACCATCGCCAAGGATGTGAAGATCCAGGTTGAATTCAACCCTGCTGTTGTGCAGTCCTATCGCCTGGTCGGTTACGAGGACCGCAAACTCAACAACGAGGATTTCAATAATGATAAAAAAGACGCAGGTGAACTGGGGGCCGGTCACACCGTTACAGCCATTTATGAGATTATTCCGGTCGGCGCGGAGGATGATGCCCATACGGATATTGATCCGTTAAAATATCAGGAGCACAGCTTTAATGCCGGAAAAAATAACGGCGAGATCATGACCGTGAAGCTCCGTTATAAAAAACCGGATGAGGAAACCAGTCGGTTGATTACCCATGTGGTAAAGAATTCGATTGAAAAACCGGACGAGGTTTCGGAGAACCTTCGGTTTTCCTCGGCGGTTGCTTCTTTCGGGATGTTACTTCGCGATTCGGAATTCAAGGGAAACACCAATTATGACATGGTCATCCGGTTGGCGAAATCAGCGAAGGGTTCGGATGATGAAGGCTACCGTGCGGAATTCATCAAGCTGGCTGAATCGGCGGAGTTGCTCGCACATAGGTGATTGCTAATATTATTTTTTAAACTGAAACCTGTCACCTCCTGCCGCTGTTCATAGCGGCAGGATTTTTTATGAAGAAGCCGGGGTTGGATGGTGAGGAGATTAAAACACCATGAAATCAGGAATAGATTCGAATGATTGATTGATTAAAGCAAGATCATTTCTTACCATTAAGACCAATAGAAAATTTATAGCAAATCATTCGCAATATTAGCCAGCTCCGAGCGCTCTCCTTTTTCAAGGGTAATGTGGGCATACAGCGGGTGGTTCTTGATCCTGTCGATCAGGTAACTCAGGCCGTTGCTCTGGGAATCGAGGTAGGGCGTATCGATCTGGTGAATATCACCGGTAAAAATGATCTTCGTATTTTCACCCGCCCGTGTAATGATGGTCTTTATTTCGTGGGGCGTCAGGTTCTGCGCTTCGTCCACGATAAAGCAGATATTGGAAAGGCTTCGTCCGCGTATATAGGCCAGCGGAGTGATCACCAGTTTTTCGCCGTTCACCATTTCGGTGATCTTTGAATATTCCTTATCCGATTCATGCCACTGGTTCTGTATAAATTTAAGATTGTCCCATAAGGGTTCCATGTAAGGGTTCAGCTTGGTTTTAATATCTCCCGGAAGATATCCGATGTCCTTATTGCTTAACGGAACGATCGGCCGTGCAAGGTAAATTTGTTTGTATTCCCTTTTTTGTTCCAGGGAACCCGCCAGCGCCAGCAAGGTTTTTCCTGTTCCGGCTACTCCCTGCAGGGTCACCAGCCGGATGTCGGGGTTCAGGATGGCGTGGATGGCGAATGTCTGTTCGGCATTCCTCGGTTTTACACCGTAGACGGGCCTTTTTTCGACCTTTTCGATGCGTTTGGTCACAGGGTTATAATAAGCCAGCCCTGAATTTTTTATACTTTTCAGGATGAAATAATGATTGTCTTCCGGCTTGCTCCTGCCCAGGGCCTCACGAATGGAACATGAACCCTGTTCGTAAAGCTTGTTGATCAGCTCCGGCGAAACATCTTCAATAACCGTTTTGCCGTTATAAAGCGAATTGACATTTTTTATTTTTCCGGTTTCATAATCTTCGGAGTACAGGTTCAGCGATTTCGCTTTTAACCGCAGGTTGATATCTTTCGTAACCAGTACTACTTTGGTTTCGGGATTTTCGTGCTGAAGGTTCAGCGCTGAATTCAGTATTTTATGATCGGGTTTCGATTCCGCGAAAATCTCCTCGGCATCATACGCTTTATCGAACGGTTTTGACATGAGCACCTTGAACCGGCCCCTTGTTTTACCGTTCAGCGGGATCCATTCCTGCAGGCTGTGTCCCAGCGAAAGATTATCCATAAGCCGGATAAATTCCCTGGCTTCAAAATTTATCGTGTCATTACCCTTTTTAAAATTGTCAAGTTCCTCCAGCACTGTGATGGGAATGGCCACATCATGTTCCTGGAAATTTAATATGGCATCATGGGAATAAAGGATAACGGAGGTGTCTAGAACAAATATTTTTTGTGCCCTGGTAGATTTTTTCATTCAGTATCGGGGAATATAATGGCCTTTAATTTTTTCATGATTTCAGGATCAAAGGAAAAACTGCCCTGATCCGTTCTTTATTTTATAACGATCTTTTTCTTCGCCGGGTTCAATCACAAGGACATTGGCCAGCACCAGCCAGATGAGTGTTTTGGACGCTACCTCCCGGCTGATCAGCGCGGCCCTGCTGAACTCGTCCATGGTAATACTCCCGTGCCGGTCAAGGTATTGCATTAATACTCTTTCCTTTTCGCCGAAATGAAAGTGTATTCCTTTTTGGCTGCGGCTTCTTTTGAGGATCTCGATAATCTCACGGCTGGCCTGGATACTTTTGTCGCCAATCCGGATGTAAACTTTTTTCTTTCCGTTGGAAGCAGGTTCCAGTACGTAATGGGGTTTTTTGCGGCTTTCATAAATACGGTACCGGATCACTGATTTTTTATCGGAAATGCTTACGGTTTCAGTCCTGTAACGGATACGGGGGAAGCAATATTGCTGGATGGCATTATCAAGGACCCAGGCATCTTCTTCAGCGAATTTCAACCCCGGTATCGTGCCATTGTCGTCAACACCAATGAGGAGATCACCTCCCCGGGTATTGGCAAAGGCTACAATCTCCTTTACAATCTTTTCGGGGAAACTGGCTTTTCGTTTGAATTCAAGGAAATCATTCTCACCTGCCTTCACCATAGCCTTTATTTCCCTGAAATTCATACTTAGATCGCAATTGTAATGCCTGGAAATAATCGGACCAATTATTCTTTCTAAAGATAAAATAAAAATTTATTTAATTATAAATTTTATCATTATTATCCCAGTTCCGACTCATCGTCCTCATGGGAAATGTTTTTGTCCGTGAACATACTGCTCAGCAGATCCTTAAATTGTAATCCGGAGGTAAGGTTATTTTTACTAAGCATGCTGTATTCCGATAAACCGTGAAGGGCAAATTCCATCAGGAAATAACGACTATCTTCATCGGCGCTTTTATGATTTTTTGTTACCAGTTCTTTCAGACCGGGAATGGAATCCAGTTTTTTACGGTAATCCTTCTGTGGAATATCATTCAGGATATCGATTTCATTTCCTTCGCCGAACCAGTCAATGATTTTTTTGAAAGGGTTGTTGTCCCTGAGCTTTCTCACCTTGTCGGGATCGGGAAAATAATTGATAAACTGGGAACGGATGGCTTTTCCGATCAGGTCCTGAGCCACAATGGCGGGGCCTTCCTGTTCCCCTTCATAAACCAGTTCCACTTTACCGGTAATAGAGGGGATAAGCCCAAAGAAATCCGATATTCTTATGGTGGCTTTATTTTCACTATTGATTAATGCGCGGCGTTCCGCACCGCTCAGCAGGTTCTCATAAGCGGAGATAGTCAGCCTTGCCGATACACCGCTTTTTGCATCCACGTATTCGCTTTTCCTGGCTTCAACGGCGATCTGTTCAATCAGGTCCTTGGCCAGTTCGTTCACCTTCACCTTTTCAATCTGCCAGGGTTTCGGCCTGGCTTCCTGGGCAGTGATCTTTTTACCCACTTCAATGGTTTTGGGATAGTGCGTAATGATCTGGCTGTCGATCCTGTCTTTCAATGGCGTGACAATAGAGCCGCGGTTAGTGTAATCTTCCGGGTTAGCAGTAAAGATAAACTGGATATCCAGCGGCAACCGGATCTTGAAGCCCCGGATCTGTATGTCCCCTTCCTGCAGAATATTGAACAGGGCTACCTGGATACGAGCCTGCAGGTCCGGTAATTCATTGATTACGAAAATTCCGCGATGAGATCGCGGGATCAGGCCATAGTGGATTACCCGCTCATCGGAATAGGGGAGTTTCAGAGAAGCGGCCTTGATCGGGTCTACATCGCCGATCAGGTCAGCCACGGAAACGTCAGGAGTGGCTAGTTTTTCAGTATATCGTTCATCCCGATGGATCCATTCAATGGGCGTGTCGTCGCCGTGATTTTTAATTTGTTCTTTACCGAAACGGCTGATAGGATGCATGGGATCGTCATTCAATTCACTGCCGGCGATCATCGGGATGTATTCATCGAGCAAGCCGGACATGATCCTCGCAATTTTGGTTTTAGCCTGTCCGCGCAAACCCAGGAAATTGATGTTATGCATGGAAAGGATAGCCCGCTCAAGGTCAGGGATAACCGTTTCCTCATAACCCCATATGCCCTTAAAGGGATTGCACTTCGATTGCAAGGCTTTTATAAGATTTTCACGAAGCTCCTGTTTTACAGACTGAGCCTGGTATCCCGATGCCTTTAACTCACTCAGCGTATGAATGTGTAATAGCTGGTGCGAAGGAATGTCTTTATAATTCATATTTATTTGAAATACTTTATCCGGTTCCTGCTGAAGTCCTCAAAGACTAGATGGCCCAACCCTTTCAGACCGGAATAATAGGCCCTCCCGTTATTCGCCTTGGTAAACTCCTGCACGAATTGTTTCAGATACGGATCCGAAGCGATCATGAAGGTCGTTACCGGGATGCTCAGCTTCCTGCACTGGGTAGCGATGCTCAGGGTCTTCTTCACAATCTTGCGGTCGAGCCCAAAACTGTTTTTATAATACTTGATACCCACCTTTAGGCAGGTCGGTTTGCCGTCGGTGATCATAAAGATCTGCTTGTTCGGATTTTTTCTTCTTCGCAGCAGGTCCATGGCCAACTGCAGCCCGGCAACCGTATTGGTATGATAAGGACCAACCTGAAGGTAAGGAATATCCTTGAGTTGAATCTGCCAGGCATCGTCACCGAATACAATAATATCCAAAGTGTCCTTTTTATATTTCCGGGTAATCAATTCGGCCAGGGCAAGAGCCACTTTCTTGGCCGGGGTAATGCGGTCTTCGCCGTAAAGGATCATCGAATGACTGATATCGATCATCAGGACGGTGGAAGTTTGGGTTTTGTATTCGGTTTCCACAACCTCCAGGTCCCGCTCTGTCAGGATAAAGTCATTAAAGCCCTGGTTTACATGGGCATTGCGGATGGAATCCGTCATGGAGATCTGTTCTATGGCATCGCCGAACTGGTAATCCCTGATATCGGTGCCCAGTTCATCGCCCAGCCCCCCGGCGGTCGTGGTGTGATTGCCGGGGCCCGTTTTTTTTAATTTTCCGAAAATTTCTTCCAGCGCGCTTTTGCGGATCGTCTGTTCACTCTTTGATGTGATGGTGAGCTTCCCTGTCTTTTTGTCTTCATCAAGATACCCTTTCTTCTTCAGGTCCTCAATAAAATTTCCCATACCGTACTGGTCCGTGGTAACGCCATATTGCTTATCCAGTTCATTCATCCAGTTCAGGGCTTCCGATACATCGCCGGAAGTGATGAGTAATAACTGCATGAAAATATTGAATAGATAATCAAAGCCGTTTTGTGGTCCTTTCTTCGGAGGTATAAATTTGGAAAATCGATGTCCTATCATTGACCGGCTCCGTGAATTTTTTGAAAACTGATTTTTAACGGTATAAGATAAACGACCACTTGATTAAATTGTTTTTATTATTAACGGAGATGCTACTGCCGTATTACACAACTGCAACCGCCTGATAAATATTTTTATTTTCTTTTTTTATCAGGCATCGTACCCAGAATCACATCCCAAAGCGGTGAGGACACCCCAAAGGCATGCTCATCATCCTTATAATGATGAATGCCGTGGTTGATCCATAACGCTTTCAGGAAATTTTTCGGAGGCTGATAAGCATGAACTATATAATGAATGGACAGGTATAGGGTATACCCGGTGACGAAACCGGAAAAGAAACCGAATGCATAGGGGCCCAGGATCAGGCGATACAGGACTATCAGGATTGCCGCAATAGTAAGCGAGATCAACGGAGGCAAGGCCAGCCGGTCTTTATCCCTTGGATATTCATGATGAATGCCATGCATGTTATATTGAAGCTTTTTCCTGAAATCCGTACCGGTATCCATATGCCAGATATAGCGATGGACAATATATTCAAAGAATGTCCAGAATATCAAACCGGTAAGGAACAACCCGGCAATGGTATATCCGTTTAGCTCTGTCCGGGTAAATCCCCAGTATAAAGAAGCGGCCGAAAATAGATTCAGTAAAATTATAGGAACAGAGATATGTGTTCTTGTGAGTTTTTCCAGGAACTTATTTTTAAACAATACCTTTGTTCCATCATTTTTTGGGACATTGATATATTCTGCCATAAATTTTTAAGTTTTTAGGGTTCAATTTCATCCCGTAATGCCAATTGAAAACTGAACCAAACCTTAAAATTACATTTTTTCTTTTACTTTAAATGCATCCAGTACTTTGTAATAGTAATCTTCATATAATGGCAATATTTTATTTATATCGAATTCTTTTGCTCTTTCGAGGGCTCCTTTTTTGAATTTTTCAAGGTTTTTATCATCCAGGATGCGCATCGCTTTTTGGGCCATATCCTCGATATCCCCGATTTTACACATGAAGCCGGTTACCCCGTTTACCATCAATTCCGGTAATCCGCCTATGTCAGATGAAATGACAGGTACCTCACAGGCCATAGCTTCCAGGGCAGCCAGTCCGAAACTTTCCTTTTCGGAAGGAATCAGGAAAAGGTCGGCTACGGAAAGCACTTCTTCTACCTGCTCCAGCTTACCCAGGAAACGGATGTCATCGCAGGTGCCGAGTTCACGACACAGGTTTTCGGCATTGATACGTTCAGGGCCGTCGCCGATCAGTAATAGCTTGGCAGGCGTTTGCTTGCGTATTTTGTCAAAAATACGGATGGCATCTTCCACGCGTTTTACCTTCCTGAAATTGGAAGTGTGAACGATCAGCTTTTCATTATTCGGACAGATAGCTCTTTTAAAATGATCCTTGGATTGCTTTTTGAATCTTGACATATCCACAAAATTCGGGATCACCAGAATTTCCTTTTTGACATTGAAATGATCGAGTGTATCTTTTTTCAGGCTTTCCGATACCGCTGTGATCCCATCTGATTCGTTTATACTGAAAGTAACTACCGGGGTAAGGGAAGGATCTTTCCCTACCAGCGTAATATCCGTTCCGTGCAGCGTGGTGATCACGGGGACGAAAAGACCATAAGTCTTAAGGATCTGTTTTGCCATGTAGGCGGCAGAGGCATGCGGAATGGCATAATGCACGTGAAGCAGGTCAAGTTTTTCATATTTGACCACGTCTACCATTTTACCCGCGAGGGCGATTTCATACGGTTGATATTCAAAAAGGGGATAGGAATTGATCGTTACTTCATGATAGAAGAGATTCTCATTAAAAAAATCAAGCCGGGAAGGTTGAGTGTAGGTGATAAAGTGTACGTTGTATCCTTTCTGGGCAAGACCTTTGCCAAGTTCAGTAGCAACAACCCCGCTGCCACCGTAAGTCGGATAACAAACAATGCCGATATTCATTTTTATTCAGTTAGTGTTTTAATAATGCGCTGTATATGACTGTTTGGATTCTTTTACGGACATCCAGCTCGTTAAGTTTTTCATTGTCCATATCCGGGTAGGTCCGGTTGGAAAGGAACACATAAACCAATTCCTTGTCGGGATCGGCCCACACCATGGTTCCGGTGAAGCCGGTATGACCGAAGGAGGCGGAAGAAGCATAACCCGATGCCGGGCTCCGGTTTTTGTCGGATGAATTGGGCCTGTCCCAGCCGAGTCCCCGGCGGTTCATCCGGTACTGTTGCTGGGTAAATTCTTCAATGGTTTCAGGTTTAAAATACTGGAAGCCACCGTAATATCCTTTCTGAAGTTCCATCTGCATGATGACCGCCAGGTCATGGGCATCGGAAAAGAGGCCGGCATGCCCGCAGACCCCATCGAATAAGGCGGCCTGTTCATCCTGAACATACCCCTGCAGGCGGCTGTTCCTGAAATCATTATCCACCGTTGAAGGAACAATACTGTCGGTGGGAAATTTTCCGGCCGGCAAATAGGTAATCGTGTACAGGCCAAGCGGATCGTAAATATTCTGTTGAAGGAATTCATTCAACGGCTGGTTGATGATTCGTTCCACCATTTTATATAATATGTAAAATCCGATATCGCTGTAGCGGTAATTATAAGGCTTCGGCGAGATTTTCTCGCGCAGGGGACATTGGATGATCCATGACCAGACCGAATCACTCAGGTATCGGGCCGCATTCATACCCGGTGCGATCGGGTAGGGATAATCATCGCTTAAGGTGGAAGAATAATAATATCGTTTATCTGCTGGTGAATCGATAGTTTTTTTATAAAAAGGAATATATCGCCGTAAACCCGACTGGTGGGTTAGCAAGTCACGGATAATTAGATCTTCCTTGTTGGTATTCCTGAGTTCGGGGAGGTAGACGGAAGCTTTTTTGTCGAGGTCAATAATTTTTCTTTCAGCCAGAATTTTAACTGCCTGAAGGGTGCCCATCACTTTCGTTAATGAGGCAAGGTCATAGATAGAATTTTCCCGCACAGGCAAGAGGCTGTCGTAGGTAAAATAACCATAGGATCTGTCAAATACCACCTTGCCTTCCCTGGCAACGAGAACGCGGCATCCCGGCATAGCCTTCGATCGAATGGCATCCGTTACAATCGTATCGATATAATTTAGGTAATGGATATTAAATCCGACGTTTTCAGGATAAGAATAGCCAAGCCGGCCTATCGCTTCGGTCATGATACCACTTCCTGTTTTCCAGTCGCCGGAAATGCTAACGGGTAGCTTGCCTTCAAAGGAAATGGCGCCGAAGATGGCCTGGGGAACGATACGCTCGGTGTAAGCATTATCCTCGTAAGCGCATATGATGTGTGAGAACGATGAAAAAGCCGATGCGTCGGCTGGATTACCGAACAAGACGAGGATTACTTTTGCATGGCTCGTAAGGCTGCGGAGAAAGAGAATATCGTTTTTACTGATCGCGGGATTTTTTGGATGAGAGGGGTTAGCAGGATGAATGCCGACGATGATTACGTTATAAGCCGAAAGTTTATCCGAAAGCCGCGTGTAATCTTCCGCTTCATGTTCTTTTCCATCAAGAACAAAATGATCGAAAGGTGCATAATTGTCAAGCATGGTCTGAAAACCGTCGTTAACGGGATTACCGATGGAAAGACTGGCAAATTTTAAAGTATCAAGAATAGTAACAGGCAGAAAGTTATCCTTATCCTGTAATTCTGTAACGGCTTTCTCGTAAACCATCTCGTTAACTGACCGGGTCAGTTCTTCGTGTTCAAAGATTGATGCTTTGTGAATGTCTATGGCTTTGTAACTAATAAGATTGAGCCGTTGTTTGGCCAAAAGGATTTTTTTTACATGTTCGTTTAAATCCGACTTTTTGATTTTTCTCGTCTGGATCGCTTTTTTAATCTCAACAATTGCCGCGGCGAGATTGTCAGGCAGGAAAATTATATCGGCTCCGGCCATAAATGCCCTTACTTCAATTTCACCCGGAGGAAAAAGGCCTGAAACGGAACTGCTGTTCAGGGCATCGGTAAATAACAGACCGTTAAATCCCATCTTTGTTCTTAATAGATCGTTGACGTTTGCGGAAATACTTGCCGGTACCGGGTTCTTATCAAGGGAAAGAATATTAGTATTGGGAGTCATGATCCCCATGATTTTATTTTCAATCAGTTTCCTGAATGGAAACAAGTCAATGGAATCAAGATATTGTGCCGTATGAGTAACCACCGGGAAATGCATGCCGGGCATAATTTTTTCTTCCTGCGCGGGAAAATATTTTGACACCGTAAGAATACCTTTATCCTGTAATCCTTCCATAAAAGCACCAGCCTTCGCGGCGACAAGATCCCTGTCGTCGCCAAATAAATGATAATCGGAAAGTTGATGCTGTCCGGTATTATCTACATTCACAACCGGCCCGAAAGCGACATTTACTCCCAGCAGTTTTAATTCTTCCGCGACCCGTGCACTTAAATTATATAAAACCCGATCGTCCTGTACGGCTCCCATGGTGAGCGCGGAAGGAAAGATATACGTACTGTCATAATACCGGGTAATTCCTTGTTCTACATCCATCGCAATAAACAATGGAAGGCGGGAATTTTTCTGGATTTTATTGGTCAACTCCGCCTGGCCTTCTGGATCTCCCTGGAAAAAACATACACCGCCGATGTGAAATTTACGGAGGGTAGCGATCAGGTTATTTTCATACTGGCTATTCCGGTTGCTGAAAGCGGCTACCATAAAAAGCTGGCCGATTTTTTCATCCAGCGACAGTGTATTTAAAAGGCTGTCAGCCCACCCAGTTGAATTAAAGTTACCGTACGGACCGGGTTCGCTCGCGCCCGAGGAATACTGAAAAAGAAACATCAAAAACAGACCCGTTAGATATACCCTGCGCACAAGCACTAAATTAATTCGTCGTCTAAAGGATAATATATTATTTTTGTATATACTAAGATATCACTTATGAAACTTCCCTCATTGTTGCGATTACCGAAAAACAAACGCTTTAACTATGTACCACGATATTACGACCCTGTAAAAGACGAAATTGAGGAGAAGGAAAGCAAGTTTCGCAGGGAATTGTCAGAAGAAGGAAGAAGAATAACAAAACGGCCTTCCATCTCCGAAGTCTACCGGCGGCGTTCCAGGGTGGAACGGAAAGGTGATTTACGCCAGATTATCTTCATTCTTACTTTTACCGTTATAATCTTCGGTTATCTTTACATTGGCAACTATGTCTTTTACTTTCTGCTCATCCTGATCCCCGCATATATTTGGGCGAGGTTCAGGAAACCGTCATAAACACTGGGAATGACCGATATTATTCATTTGCTTCCGGATTCCATCGCCAACCAGATAGCCGCGGGCGAGGTCGTTCAGCGGCCGGCTTCGGTAGTAAAGGAATTGATGGAGAACTGTCTGGATGCCGGAGCCGGCGATATACAGGTGATCATCCGCGAGGCCGGGAAAACATCAATCCAGGTGATTGACGACGGCTCCGGAATGTCGATGTCCGATGCCAGGATGTGCTTTGAACGCCATGCCACTTCCAAAATTACTAAAAGTGAAGACCTGTATTCGCTCAGGACGATGGGTTTCAGGGGGGAAGCCCTGGCCTCAATAGCCGCCGTCGCACAGGTGGAACTTAAAACCAGGCGTGCGGAGGAAGAACTGGGGACACAAGTACTGATTGAAGGTTCTCAATTTATCAGCCAGGAACCGGTAGCGACGAACTCCGGAACTTCCCTTTTGGTAAAAAACCTGTTTTATAATGTTCCGGCACGGAGGAATTTCCTGAAATCCGCTCCCGTGGAAATGAAACATATCATCGATGAGTTCCAGCATATGGCCTTGAGCGCACCGGAAATATCCATGAAACTTTTTCATAACGATCTTGAAATTTATAACCTTCCGGCCGGAAAACTGGGCAAAAGGATTGTTCACCTTTTCGGGAAGAATTACCAGGAGCAATTGGTGGTTTGCCAGGAGGAGACGGAGCATGTCAACATCATCGGTTATATCGGCAAACCTGAATTCGCAAAAAAAACACGAGGGGAACAATTTATTTTTGTAAACCGTAGGTATATCCGGAATAATTACCTGAACCACGCCGTGATATCGGCTTATGAAGGGTTATTGCCGGCAGATCATTTCCCTTTTTACGTCCTTTTCCTGGAAGTGGAACCCGGCCATGTAGATGTGAATGTTCATCCTTCGAAAACCGAAGTAAAATTTCTTGACGAACGCGCCTTATACAGTGTGCTTCGCTCGGTGGTGAAACAGGCATTGGGGGCCAATAATATTACCCCCTCCATAGATTTTGATACGGATGTGAATTTTTCTCTGAAATCGGAATTCGGAGGCCCTGCTTCCGGACGTACGGTCGCTGATCTTAATTATGAAAGAATGCGATCCCGTGAATTCAACAACTTGCGTAACTGGGAATCCGTTTTTGAAACCGGCGGGGATAGCAGACTTATACAGGCGGAGACCGGCAACCATTTTGATTCTCCCGGCAGGGAGCAAGAGGGAGGTCAAATGTCTCAGACGCTTAAAGGGGCAGAGGCGGGGATTATCACCCCGGCCACTTTCCAGGTGCATAACCGGTATATCCTTGCTCAGGTGAGATCGGGGATGATCGTGGTTGACCAGATAGCGGCCTATTTCCGTATCACCTATGAACAGTACCTGAAAAAGCTGAAAGAAAAATCCGGTCATTCGCAAAGATTGATTTTCCCGGTTACCGTAGAGCTGAATCCGACGGACCTGTCCCTGGTCATGGAGATCAGCAATGAGATTAAGGCGCTCGGCTTCGAGGTTGAGATTTTCGGGCAGCATTCGGTGATCATTCACGGACTTCCTGCAGAATTGAATAATTTTAATGAAATAGTAATTTTTGAGGAAA
>CAYNCU010000081.1:0-17220 GCA_964395765.1 uncultured Roseivirgaceae bacterium
CTTCCCTGGCTGTGCTTGGTGAAGAATACGGTAACACTTTACAAGAAGCTTTTGATAAACAATGGATTGATGTTTATCCTTCCGAAGGCAAAAGATCGGGCGCTTATTCATCCGGCGATGCTTTTGACCAGCATCCCTATATATTGCTGAATTATAACAACAAATACGATGATGTAAGTACCCTCACGCATGAATTGGGTCATACGATGCATAGTTATTTTTCAAATAAATACCAGTCCTATCCCAATGCCCATTACCCCATCTTCCTTGCCGAAGTGGCCTCCACGGCGAATGAAGCATTGCTGATGGATTATGTTTTAAAACAAATTAATGAGCCAGACCAAAAACTGGCCATTCTTGGCAATTATCTTGAAAATGCAAGAGCCACTCTTTTCCGTCAATCTCAGTTTGCGGAATTTGAACTCCGGATCCATGAATTGGCGGAAAAAGGCGAAAGCCTTACCGGCGACCGGTTTTCTGAAATTTATCTTGAAATTTTGAAAAAATATTATGGGGTCACGCAGGGCGTGATGAAGATGGATGAAAAATATGCCGTTGAATGGGCATACATCCCCCATTTTTATTACAATTTTTATGTTTTCCAATATTCTACTTCATTCACGGCCTCACAAGTCCTTGCCGAAAAAATGCTGAAAGGAGGTTCCGCTATGGTTGACAAATACCTGGCCTTCCTATCCAGTGGTAATTCCGAATACGCCATCCCGACACTCCTGAAAGTCGGAATTGATATGACCACCGATGAACCATTTAATTTGGCGATAAACAAAATGAACCGGGTTATGGATGAAATCCAACAGATTTTGGATTGATAAGAGCATTAATGCATTTAATTTATTAATATTTTATCTACGAAGGTAGTAAGTTTTATTCCTGTTTATCGCGCTTACACTTATTGGACAAAAAAAGGTTGTTGGAAGGCGATGGCCATACCATTAATTTAACAAAAGTTAAAAAAAATTTAAATTTTTTAATTTATTTATCATGGATCCTCATCAACCATAAAATTATATTGTAAGCAAGCATAATTTTTTGTATATTCGGCAACTGTAGTGTTTTGCACATTTCCTGTGTTGAATTTTACAATATTCGACACTAAATTGTTTAGGATGCAAATCCCGGCCATTCAATACCAAAACATTGATTTTTGACCCGCCCGGGATTTAACAAAATAAGGATGAGCAGATTAATTGTTGTTACCAATCGATTACCGATAAGAATTATCGATAAAAAACAGAATCTTGAATTCACCAAGAGTGCAGGAGGATTGGCAACCGGTCTTGACTCCCTCGAAATCAAACATGAAAAACACTGGATCGGCTGGCCGGGAGGAACGAATAAAAGCCCGGAGATCAGGAGAAACATAACAAGAATTCTTGAAAAAGAATGCATTCACCCGGTGTTCCTTTCCCAGGAAGACTTCGCCTTATTTTATGAAGGCTACTGCAATTCCACCATATGGCCATTATTCCATTATTTCCTGGTTTATACCGAACACCGGAAAGAATACTGGGAATATTACCAGAAAGTGAACCAGATGTTTCTGGATAAAGTATTACGGGTTGCCAGAAATGACGACATCATCTGGATTCATGATTACCAGCTGATGCTTTTGCCCAAAATGGTACGCGAAAAACTCCCGAACAGTAAAATCGGGTTTTTCCTTCATATTCCGTTTCCCTCCTATGAAATGTTCAGGACCCTGGAGAACCGGAAGGAAATTCTCGAAGGAATCATGGGTGCCGACCTGGTCGGTTTTCATACCTATGATTACATGCGGCATTTCCTGAGTTCCGTTTACCGGATTCTCAATATGGAAACGCTGAATAACCAGTATTATATCAATACCCGGATTGTTTCTATCGATACTTTCCCGATGGGCATAAATTATGAAAAATATCATGAATACCCCATCACCAAAAAAGGGATAAAAACAATCGATAAATACAAATCCATTTATTCTAAAAGAAAACTGATCCTTTCGGTGGACCGCCTGGATTATTCAAAAGGAATCCTGAACCGAATTGAGGCATTCGATTACTTTCTGACCACCAACCCGGAATGGCGTAGCAAGGTTTCCATGTTCATGATCATAGTGCCTTCCAGGGATAATGTAACAAAATACAGGGAACTAAAGATCCGGGTTGATGAAAAGATCGGAAAAATAAACGGAAAATTTTCTCACCTGGGCTGGATCCCGATCCATTATTTTTATAAAACTTTCAAGTCCGAGGATCTGATCGCCTTATATAATATCAGCGACATTGCCCTGATCACTCCGCTACGCGACGGAATGAACCTGGTGGCCAAGGAATATGTTGCCGCCAAAAACGATCAACCCGGCGTTTTGATATTAAGTGAAATGGCCGGAGCTTCCGCGGAGCTGACAGAGGCCCTGTTAATAAACCCGAATAACATAGATGAGATCGGTACTGCCATTAAGGAAGCGCTTACCATGCCTGAAGATGAACAGTTGGCAAGACTCCGGTATATGCAGTCGGTAATTAAAAAACAGAATGTGCGTGTATGGGCGAACAGCTTTATCAGTGAAGTGAACAAAATTCATGAAAAAAGAGCCCATTTGCTTACCAGTTATATTAAACGGGATGGAATTAAACAAATCGAAAAAGCATTCATCCAGGCACAAAAACGAATATTTTTACTGGATTACGACGGTACGCTTGTACCCTTTCATAAAAACCCGGATAAAGCTGTCCCCGAAGCACTGATGATTAAAGCATTTAAAAAGCTTTTATCCATGAAAAACACCCGCATCGCCGTGATCAGCGGACGGAGCAGGGCCTTCCTGGAAAAAATATTCGGAGGAATGAACGTCATGCTTATCGCTGAACACGGGGCATTTAAAAAAATCAAAGGGGGCTGGGAACAATCCCGTGCCATTGAAACACCATGGAAAAATGAAATCCTTCAGATCATGAATGAATTCACTTTTAAAACCCCTGGCTCATTCATTGAAGAGAAGGAATCCTCAGTAGCCTGGCACTACAGGAAAACCGATAAGGGTCTCGCCGAATTAAGAGTCGGACAATTGCTCGCCGCCCTGATCTATCCTTCTACAAGAAATAATTTACATCTTATGAAAGGCGAAAAGATCATTGAAGTAAAACATTCGGACTTTACCAAGGGAACCGCGGCTAAAACGATCCTTGCGACGGGGGATTATGATTTTATTTTTGCGGCCGGCGATGATACAACCGATCTCGATCTCCTGGACGCGCTGCCCGATTTTGCCTATACGGTCAAAGTTGGAATTCCTTCCGATAAAGCACGCTTTACGGTAGCCGGCTATAAGGACATACTTAAAATTCTTGGTACAATAGCGGGTTAATAATGAAATTTTTAAACGCTGACAACGCCATTCAGATTTTAAAGTTTTCCGGATATATGGCCGGAATGATCGTATTATTCCTGGTCATTCATTATTTTATATACCTGCTATCCAAAAAATATGCCGTTGCCAGGAATAACGCCCCTTTGAATTATTTCCTGGAAAAAACCAGGATGTCTACCCGGTTCTTACTGGTATTCATCTCGCTGATGATATCCATGTCAGTAATTCAAAAGCAATTTGACGTGCATGTGATCCGACATTTACTCCTGATCGTTACCATTCTTAATATCAGTTGGGTCATTGCCGCATTCGTTTCTTTTGGATTCGGACTTATCCAGGAACATTATAACCTGAAAACAGCGGATAATCTGGAAGCAAGAAAAAAAGTAACACAACTTGAGATCATAGAAAGAATTGTGGTCACGCTGGTCTTTATTATCGGCATTGCTTCAGCCTTGATGACCATTGATAAAATTAAATTCATTGGTGTTAATTTACTAACGACAGCCGGGATCGCAGGGATTATACTCGGTTTTGCCGCACAAAAAAGCCTGGGGCTGGTCTTCGCCGGCTTCCAGATTGCTTTCAGTCAACCTATCCGCCTGGATGATGTACTTATCGTGGAAGGAGAATGGGGCCGTGTGGAAGAGATCACACTCACCTATGTAGTATTAAAAATCTGGGATGAACGCAGGCTCATCGTTCCGATAAATTATTTTCTTGAAAAGCCCTTCCAGAACTGGACCCGGACGAATTCCGACATCATCGGATCGGTATTTATTTATACCGACTACCGGTTCCCCGTAGAGGAACTCAGGATTTTAGTTAATGAACTCATCCGGGATAATCCCGACTGGGACCACAAAGTATGCAATGTGCAGGTAACTGACAGTAATGAAAAGGTCATGACCCTGCGGGTGCTAGCCAGCAGTTCGGATTCTTCTAAAAACTGGAACCTGCGTACATTGCTGCGTGAAAAAATCATTAATTTCATTAAGGAAAAATATCCTGAATATTTGCCTACAATAAGGGTGGAAATGAAAACTCCTTCGAATGGCTGATCTCGAATATGGAATTATCGGTAATTGCAGGAGCGCAGCCCTGGTATCGAAAACCGGATCCCTCGACTGGTGCTGTTTACCCGATTTCGATTCCCCGAGCATTTTCGCAAAATTGCTGGATGAAAAAAGGGGGGGGCACTTCAGCATAAATCCCCTTGGCGAATATAAAATCTCTCAACAATACCAGGGAAACACCAATATCCTGATCACCCATTTCGAAAATGAACTTAATGCCTTTGATATAATCGATTTTATGCCCCGATATAAGACCGAAGAAGGCAACTATTACATCTCCCCTGAAATTTACCGGCTGATCAGACCCTTGAAAGGGAAACCGAGAATGTGCTTTGATTATAACCCGAAACTCAACTATGCACAATATGAAACCACACAGGAATTCAGTGCGGATTCCATAAAATATTTTACCGTCGAAGGCAGGTATGAATCCGTCTATCTTTATTCCGATGTGGATATGGGCATCATCGTGGAAAAGCTCCCCCACCAGTTGTCAGGAGATTGTTTTTTCCTGATCAGTTACAATCAAAAATTATTCAGGGTCGATTTTGGTAAAGCATTCCTTGAATATGAAAGAACGCTTGTTTATTGGATGAACTGGTCCAGCCGTACCCGGGGCTTTGCCAAATTTCAGAAGGAAATCCACCGAAGCGCACTGGTGTTGAAATTACTATCTTTTCAAAACACCGGGGCGGTCATCGCCGCCCCTACCACTTCGATCCCAGAAACAATCAATGAAACGAGGAACTGGGATTATCGTTATTGCTGGATCAGGGATTCCTCCCTGGTCATTAAAACGCTGTTGAAAATCGGCCATATTAATTCCGCTAAGAGTTTCCTGGACTTTATCTTACGGATTGTTCCCGGCAAAAACGGTAATATCCAGATCATGTACGGCATCCGTGGAGAAAAGAATCTTGAAGAAACCATCCTGAACCACCTGGGGGGATTTGAAGATTCCCCGCCGGTCAGGATCGGGAATTCCGCTTATATCCAGAAACAGCACGATATCTATGGAATCCTCACCGACGCCATTTACCTTTCTTTTCTAAAATTCCCCTCCACCGTCGATACTGCTGAAGAATTATGGACACTGGTCAGGAGTATCGTTGCAATCATTAAAAATAACTGGCATAAACCGGATAAAGGGATCTGGGAAATTCGCGGGGAAGATAAACATTTTGTCTTCTCAAAGGTATTGGCCTGGGTAACACTCGACCGGGGAATTAAAATTGCCAGCTTATTGAACAGGAACAGTTACCTGTCGGAATGGTCGCAGGTGAAGGAAACGATAAGACAGGATATTCTCAAGAACGGATGGAATCAGGATTTACAGGCTTTTGTACAGTCGTATGGAAGTACGAGTCTCGATGCGGCTAATTTGCTGATGATGGACTATGGTTTTATTGAGCCGAATGATCCGATGTATGTATCCACCGTTTTGAAAACCAAAGAACAGTTAAGCAGGGAAGGCATGATGTTCAGGTACCTGAATGAAGATGATTTCGGGCAACCTAAAAATTCCTTTATTTTATGCACCTTCTGGCTGATCAACAGTCTTTACAGGATCGGATACCAGAAAGATGCCCACGACCTGTTCGTCAATATGCTTAAATACGGCAATCACCTTGGCTTATTCAGTGAACATATAGAAATTGTCTCCAAACGATTGCTTGGAAATTTCCCGCAAGGATATTCCCATCTGGGTATTATCCAGTCCGCCCTTCTTTTGAATGGTATTGATCATGATATCGAGCCGGCCCCCCTTACCTACATCCGGCCTTAAATAAAATTATTTATTTGGAAAACCCTGGACGCTTAGATCCCGTATATTAGTTGTAAATACAACTAAAAATGATACCGACTTCACTAAACGATAACCTGGCTTTCCTAATCGGCGACCTTAACCAGCGGATCTACCAGGCTGTAACCCGGGTTTTTCGTAACAGTAATGCGGGAATAACCATCGAGCAATTCTCGGTTTTAACGGTATTATGGTATGAGGACGGTTTAATGCAACAGGAAATAGCCAAGAGGCTAAACCGGGATAAAACGACTATAACAAGGGTAATTAACAACATGATCAGGCAAAATTTAGTAGTCAGGGCTCCGGATAAGACCGATTTGCGGGCGACTATGATTTTCCTGACGCATTTTGGCAAACAAATGCAAAATAAAATGGCGGTGGTAACGGGCAAGATCTATGTTAAATTACTGGAGGGAATCCCGAAAAAGGACTTAACTGCCTTTGAATTAACATTAAATAAAATGATAGGAAACCTGAATTCATTTTAAAAAGATAGATGTATATACAACATTAAAAACAACAACAATGAAAAATTTTTTAAAACACTTATCCAGGATTATCTTATTATCGATAATCATGATGTTTTCTTGGGCCGTTTCCATGGAAATTGCACACTCGCTATTTCCGGCGGAGATTAAATCGACCGGTTTTTCGCCGCTTTTTTCCATACTCATGCTGATGCTGGTAGGCATCATCAATTCAGCCATCCTATATATCATGATCAGAAATTCAAAATGGAATTTTTTAAAAACAGCAATTGCCGTGTTTGTCGTTATATTCGGAGTCCAGTTTTTCCTGTCATTAATTGAAGCCTTCGTATTCAACGATGCCATTAAAATGCCGGGAAATTTATTGTTGTCGACTTTACTGGGCGGTTTATTATTTTCCCTGGTTTATTCCCCCCTGGCAACCTGGATCACGGGAAAAGCGACCGATAAAAGTGATATTGAAAAAGAGTCATTTCATAATTCATTGTGGACAGGTACTTACAAAATTGCCGTATTGTCCCTGCTTATTTATCCCTTATTATATTTTCTGGCAGGTTATTTCATTGCCTGGCAGTTCGAAGCCGTCAGGGTATTTTACACAGGTTCTTCAGAGATGAAGTCGTTTTTCTCAATGATGGCGGATAACTTCAGCAGCGGGCTGGTATTCCTGGCTATGTCCCGGGGGGTGATCTGGACTCTTATCGGTATCATGATCTATAATATGGTCGATCTTAACACTATAAATAAAGGTCTCCTGATCGGAGGGTTATTTGCCCTTATAATGAATTCCCAGCATCTCATCCCGAATCCGTATATGCCGCGAATGGTTTCTTTTGCCCATTTTATAGAAACTTCTTCCAGTAATTTTATCTGGGGATATCTTATCGCCTGGCTATGGAGCCTGCCCCTGGAGTTCGGAAAGAAACGCGTTCTTGTATAAATTGTCTGATCCTAATCTATCTCAAGCTCGTCTTTTGAGGGAAGTTTCGGAAAAGGCTGATGAGGTTCCCGCTGATACCAATAGGCCACGGAGGAAATATCATCCTGTAATGGGAGGTATCTTCCTCCGGACCTCCATCCCAGGTCCTGTATGGTCACCTTTAAGTCCTTATCGAAACGAACAGGATCGGTAATATGCCATCGGTATAAACCGAATCTCATTTGTGATTTGTAGGATCCGTCCGGTCTGATTACCTGAGCAAGGCCCGAATAAGGCGTAGTAAATTCCTTGTATGTCCCTCCCACATCAAAATTATAGGATCCGCAAAAATAATCCTCCGTACCGGTGCCGCAAATCGTCGGAAATTCCTTGTCGCCGTCGATATAAAATTTAATCTCCCCCTCGCCCCACCAGCCGTCATTATGCACTCCGTAAGCAAGGTAGGTTCCGACATACTGTCCTTTTCCTTTTATCCCGTCCACAATAGTATAAACCTGCTTAAATGGAAGAGGATTGACCCTGCGGAATTCAGCATGAAAATAGGCTGCCTCCTGGGGTACATCGGTCAGGATATAATCGATCTGGTAATAAAGGGTCATGGGCTTATCATCGATATTAGTCATGGTGATAAGGCATTTTTTCCGGAATGGCATAGGCCAGTAGCAGTTAAAAGCACTGCCGGGGTTGACGCAAACCGCCAATGAGCTTATCTGTGCATAAGATCCCCAGGCATTTGCAAAAAAGTCCCCGACAGGGCATTCCACTGAAGGGTCTTTTTCATCGTCCCAGTATATCCGGAAAATATTGAAACGGTTGTTCCCGGTGGGTGTCATCCATATATGTTTGATCGATCCCGGTCCCGATATATCTGCCATGGTAAATGTTTCACCGGGTTTGATCACGACAAAAGGGTTCACTTTCCACCCCTGGCCGAGATCACGGGCTGCATGTGCAGCAGACCCGTTCTCAAGGGTGGCCATTCCTCCCTTTCCCTTTTCACCGGTTATATTCTCCGGGCTGACGGAACGGCTTTGCCCGTTGGATAACATATAAAGATTGTTTAAACCTCCGCCGAGTCCGTTCATTGAACTATTCTGAGCGAACAGTAGTCCGGTTAAAAACAAGAATAAGGAGCTAAAAAAAAGCTTTTTCATTTTGATATTCATTTAAATTACTATGGATGCATAAATGATGTGGTTACTCCATGAGCTGGCCTCCGTTGATTTCCAACGTTTCTCCAACAATAAAAGTGGCAAAATCCGAAGCCAGGAAAAGTACAGGCCAGGCGATTTCTTCTGCCCTTCCTTCCCGTTTCAGGGGGATCTGTTCGGTAAATTTCTTTCGTAATTCAGGAGCTGTAATGCCTTCATGAAACCTGGTATTAATAACACCGGGGGCCACTGCATTTACATAAATCCCGAACGGGGCCAACTCCCTGGCGAGGTTTTTAGTAAAGGTGATGACAGCTCCCTTGGCAGCGGAATAATGAGCTGCCCCGGGGCCTCCGCCTGACCGGCCGGCAATGGAAGAAACATTAATTATCTTTCCGAAGTTATTCCTTTTCATGTAAGGCACAACCTCGCGGGTTACCAGGAACAGGCTTTTAAGATTGAGATCGAATACCTGGTCGAGGAGCGATTCTTCAACTTCTTCAATAGAAGCTCTTTTAATAAGCGCCCCTGCATTGTTAATGAGAATATCTATTTTTCCGAATGCGCTGATTACGCCGGCAACCATTTCCTTTACCTCCTTTTCTAAAGTCACATCTCCTTTTACGGCAATGGCGCGTTTTTCTTTGCTGTTTATTTCATTCACAATGACTTCCGCATCATTTTTACTCCGGTTGTAATTTACTGCAACATAAGCCCCGGCCTCGGCAAACTCCTTTGCACAGGCTCTGCCAATCCCTGAACTCGCACCGGTGATAAGCACAACTTTTTTATCAAATCTTAAATCCATAACTCAAATATGTTTTTAAAACTCAAATCTATTTTTCCTTCAGGAAATCTTCTCTGGCAGGATGGAATGTGTCGATTATGATTCCTTCCTCGAAAGCTTTTACCTTGTGCCCGATATCGGGAGGCACGAAAAATCCGTCTCCCTTAACCAGAACCAGTGTCTTTTCCCCCAGCAATACTTCAAATTTTCCCGATTCCACGAGTGAACATTGCACATGGGGATGGTGATGCAAAGGAACTTCAGCCCCTTTCTCGAATTTCACCTTAACCATCATCAGGCTGTTATCGTAGCCCATAATCTTTCTCAGAACTCCTTTGGCAAAGAATTCCCATTCCTTATCTTTATCAATATAAAATACTTCTCCGGTCTGTTCCATATCTAATCCTATTAATTATTTCAGGCAAACAAGTTTTGAAAAAAGTGACACATATCAAACACAATTAATTATATATTGATGCAAACTGACAAAAAAAACAGATTTGTAGTTACCGGCGGAAGTGGATATATCGCTTCTTGGATTGTAAAATACCTCCTTGAGGCCGGCTATGAAGTGAATACAACGGTACGGAATCTCAGCCACAAGGATAAATATGAACATTTACTGAAATTATCCGAAGAGCATCCGGGCCGCCTGAATATTATTGAAGCCGATTTATTAAAAGAAGGATCGTTTGACAGTGCTGTGAAAGACAGAGATATTCTGATCCATACCGCCTCTCCTTTTTTCATTCAAAACATAAAGGACCCTCAAAAAGAACTGGTAGACCCGGCTGTTTTAGGGACAGAAAATATTCTTGGCAGCGCCAATCGTTCTCCTTCGGTTAAAAGGGTGGTCCTTACTTCGAGTGTGGCTGCTGTTTATGGTGATTCTTCCGATATTGCTGACATTCCTTCCGGAGCTTTTAACGAAGATTGCTGGAACGAAACAAGTAGTCTTCACCATCAACCCTATAATTTTTCAAAAACCATGGCAGAAAAAAAAGCATGGGAAATAGCCGGCCAACAGCATCAGTGGGACCTGGTTGTCATTAACCCCGGCTTTGTATTGGGGCCCTCCTTATCGAAAAGAGCGGATGGTGTTAGCACCGATTTTATGCTTTCAATGGCCGATGGCAGGTTTAAAACAGGAATTCCCGGACTCTATTTTGGCATTGTGGATGTCAGGGATGTTGCCGGTGCGCATATCCGGGGCGCCACAGTTTCAAAGGCTAACGGAAGGAATATTGTAGTCAATGAGGTGTTAAGTACTATTGATATTGCCGGAATATTAAGGTCCCTGTACGGAAATAAATTTCCCTTTCCTAAAATAAAGGTTCCGACCGCTCTGTTTTACCTTGTGGGACCATTTATGGGCTATTCATGGAAATATATACGGAAAAATGTTGATATCCCTGTCAGATTTAACAATAGTAAAGGCCTTTCCGATCTCGGTATCCATTATCGGCCTGTTTCAGAAACACTGAAAGATCAGATCGAGCAACTTACCGGTTCCGGAATTCTACGGATAAAAGATCAGAAACAGGAATTGTGATATTTTTCATCCTTTTAAACGTCAAAGGATTTTTTAATAATTATTTACCTTTGCCTGACAACTACTTTTTGCCGAAATGAAAAATAAAATATATTTAATACTTCTACTTATCCTTCCTGCAACCATCCCTTCAATGGCTCAATACCTGATCCAGGGAGTCGTTACGGATGCAAAAACCCATGAGCCGATACCCTTTGCCAGCGTAGGCGTACCTGATTTAAGAATAGGGACATCGACAAACCTGAATGGGGAATTTTTATTAAGAGTTGATTCACTGCCGGTAACATTGGCAGTTACCCATATCAGTTATATACGTCAGAATATAAATGTCACGGATGATAGTCCGTTGCATATCGCTCTATTACAATCTCAAATCGTTATGGGAGAGGTTGTGATTGCCGGCAAATCCGAAACCGATTATGCTTACGATCTCCTTGAAAATGCATTCGACAGGGCTGTTGGCAATGCCAACAAGGAAAGTTACGGAAAAGCTTTTTATCGTCAGATTTCACAGAATGATAGTGATTACTCTGAATTATATGAGATATTTTATGATACCAAATTTTCAAGCCAGGGAATAACCGACTGGGCTGTGCAGGAAGGTCGTTATGCTATGGATCGCGGGCCGGGGACTTCCGATTATGTTTACAGTAAAAATTTTACCCTCCTCTCCAGGGTATTTATGATGTTTCAGCCTGAAACCGATCAGTTTATTATGCCGGTAAACAGGAATGTTCGTACCCTTTATGATCTGAAGGTTATCGGTACCCGTAATATTGATGGTCATACCGCTGTTGTTGTGGATTTTGCACCCAAAAAAGATATCACAACACCGGCTATGACAGGAGAAATCCTTATTGACAGCAAGACCTACGATATTTATATGATCTCCGGCGCAATTAAAAATGATAAATTCAATGTTATCGATCTGACCAACCCGGCAGGCAGTTGGAAAAATTATGTAATTCAATTTACATGCAGTTATAAAAGGGATGATGACGGAAAAATGTTACTGGATTATATCAAGTTCGACCAGCAATTTGATTATTATATTGAAGGCGTATTCAGGCATAAAGTAACTACCCATTCGTTCCTGACCTATTATGAATATTACACGCCGGAAAAACGTAAAAACCTCGGAGGTCGAATTATTCGCTTCAGCCAGAGTGACCGGGATATCCTGAATAAGATCGGCTATAACCGTGAATTCTGGGCAGAAAATCCCATTGTTAAACGAACCCCGCTTGAAAACAGCGTCATCGCTTCTTTTGAAGCAGTCAATGCATTCGGCTCCATTTACCTGAATGACAAGGACCAGGTACAGCTGGAAAGTTATGATATCGATAAAGATCCGTTTATCCAGCAATTAATGGTCTCTGTCCTGAATACCCGGCTTGCCTCGAAAGGTGAAAAGGTTTACTTACACCTCGATAAACCCTATTATGCGACCGGTGAAACTATGTGGTTCAGTGCCTACCTGGTAAACGAAGCAAGTCTTGTTCCGGACTATTCGGGCAGTGTCATTTATGTCGATCTGATTGATCCACAGGGGTCGATTAAAGAAAAGAAGGTCATTAAAGTTGATAGCCGGACCCATGAGGGCACGATAGATATTCCATCCGATTATTCTTCAGGGATGTACAGGGTGAGGGCATACACTAACTGGATGAAAAACCAGGGAAGTGATTTCTTTTTCGATCAGCCGGTCGCAATATATAACGCAGAGGAAATTTCTTCAGGTAGTTATATTACGGCTGAAAAGTATGCTGGCTTTGATGTAAATTTTTATCCGGAAGGTGGAAATTTAATTAAGGGTATACCCAGCCAGGTCGCTTTTGAAGCGCTTGATGAAAGGGGAAAAGGTATTGATGTGACGGGCAAAATTGTTGATAGCCAGGGAAACCAGGTAGCCACCATTAGTACAAGACATGACGGTCTCGGCGGTATTTTTCTACTACCCAAGGCCGGTCAAAAATATACCGCTATCGTCGATTACCTGGATGATGAAAAGAAATTCACTTTACCCGAAGCGCTTGACAGTGGAATCACGGCCTCTGTTAATACACTCAAAAATAATGTTATCCAGGTTATTGTAAGGGGAACTTCTTCATTCAATAACCGCAACATTTACCTGGTCGGCCAAAGCCGGGGAATTATTTATTACCGGGAAAAGGTTAAACTGGTGAATGGTAATGCCATCGTTACAGTACCCAGAAATAAATTGCCTGCAGGTATTTTTCATCTCACCCTGTTTGACGATCAAAAAATCCCGTGGTTCGAACGCCTGGTATTCATAAAGCCGGACAACGAATTGAATACCGATCTCCAATGCAATAATAATGATCCGGGTTATCGTGAACCGGTAAAAATATCACTTAAGATCAGGGACCAGTTCGGAAAACCGGTAGTAGGCGCTCATCTTTCAGTGGCAGTTACGGATGCTTCCAAGATCATGAAACCGGAATATGATCAGAATATCGAGACCTATCTTTTACTGCAATCCGATCTGAAGGGGCCTATCAATAACCCGGGTTATTATTTTAAGGATGATGACAGGGAAACACTACAAAATCTTGATCTTCTTATGCTGGTTCACGGCTGGAGCCGTTTTCACTGGAAAGAAATCCTGAATAAAAAAGTTACTAACCCTGAATACCTTCGGGAATCGGGCATCGATATATCCGGAACTGCCTATAAGGCAGAAACAAATATTCCGTTCAGTTACGGAGCAATCAATTTTATATCGATTAATACGAAATACCCAGGTATTATGTCATCGGTAACCGACCAAAACGGGAGATTTACCTTATACTCCATGGACATTCCGGATACGGTCAGTTTTTTTGCTCAGGGATATGACAGTAAGGGCAAGCTCGTAAAAATAGATATACGTCTGGACAAGAAGCCGCCTTACCCGGCAATGGTTAAATCATTCCAGCAATATCCTGCGGATGTGAATGCTGCCATCACCAAATATCTCAACAATGAACAACAATATGCCCTGATCACCACGGGCGCCGATAAGCGGGTCATGTTAAAGGAAGTTGTAATTGCAGCTAAAAAATTTGAAAAGAGTTACAACTATGAAGCCGATAATACCTACATTCCGGGCAATGAATCCTACGGCTATACGAATATTTACCAGATGATAAGCGGGAGATTTGCCGGGGTTACTGTAATGGGAAATCGTATTTTAGTTCGCGGGATTTCAAGTATAAATGCAGGGGTTTCCCCGTTATTTCTGATCGATGGCGTTCAGGTTTCCAGTGACTCCGGCCAGGTGAGCTCCGTTCTGAGCACCATAACGCCTTCCGAAGTTGAGCGGATAGACCTGATTAAAAACCCGGCTAATCTTGCGATTTTCGGTGTCCGTGGAGCCAACGGTGTCATCGCCATTTATATGAAAAACGGTTATGCTTATGAGTCACCGGCAAAAGAAAAGAATTTTTCCGAGGTTACTTTAAGAGGCTATAGCCTGGTAAGGGATTTTTATTCGCCGAAATATGATGGCACACAGAATGGTGATAATATTCCGGATATCAGGTCATTATTATATTGGAATCCGGATTTAAAGACGGACAGGCGGGGAGAAGCAAGTTTTAATTATTATAATTCCGATTCTGCAAGAAAACACCAGGTAGTTGTCGAGGGAATTTCAAATTTCGGTGATACTATTTTCAGTGAAAAAACAATAGGACAGGATAATCCCTGAAAAGTTTTTTTAGCTCAGGGTTTTGGTTTATTTTGCGACTCCTTAAATCTACCGGCGAATAAGAGAGAGTACTTATATAAATATTTATTGTATTTAAAGAAACATTTAACTGAATTTCAAGGAATTGAAAAATTTCCGGACGAAGGAAAATACCGGAATAAATCATGAATTTTTGTTCATATAAAGATATCCGACAATAGCGGTCAAATAACTCTTCTCAAATCTTTATATAAATTACTTATCTTGTAGAATCGGGATTAAATATATTTGACGTTCTCCAATTTTATATTGAATGGTTATTTTAGTCTGGATCGCTTTTATTTTACTTGTTTTTGCCCTGTTATTCCTTGATTTAGCCGTATTTCACAAAAAACTGCACGAGGAACATACTAAAGAAGCGCTGATCTGGTCTGTGGTCTGGATTGGTATTTCCTTGTTATTTAATGTAGTAATTTATTTTGCCTATAAAAATCATTGGTTTAACCTGGGAACCCATCAATTTTCTTCCTTGGGAGGCGATGATGCCGCACTGAAATTTTTCACCGGTTATATTCTGGAAAAATCCCTGAGCATCGACAACCTATTTGTGATCGCAATGGTATTCGCTTATTTTGACACGCCTATCAAATACCAGCACGAAATTTTATTCTGGGGCATCTTAGGTGCATTGATTTCCAGAGGTTTAATGATTATTTCCGGAGCCGCTCTTCTAAACCATTTTTCCTGGATTACCTATATTTTCGGCATTTTATTGCTATTTTCCGCATATAAAATGCTCACTTCGGGCGATAATACTGTTGATCCGGGTAAAAACCCGGTTATTAATTTCCTCAAACGTTTTTACCCGGTTACATCGGAATTACAAGACGGTAAATTTTTCGTAAAAATTAATGGAACACATTATCTGACACCTTTATTCGTGGTACTTATGGTTATCGAAACCTCCGATGCCATGTTTGCCGTTGATTCCATTCCCGCCGTACTGGCCGTAACTACGGATTCTTTTATTGTTTTCACCTCCAATATTTTTGCCATTCTCGGTTTAAGGTCATTGTACTTTGTTTTAGCTTCATTCATGCATAAATTCCATTACCTGAAATTAAGCCTTGTATTTGTACTGGGCTTTGTAGGCGCTAAAATGTTAATAGTCCATTTCATAAAAATCCCGATATCAATTTCACTGGCCATTATCGGTGGTATTCTTCTAATCGGGGTAATTACCTCTATAATCTCCAATGGCAAAAAGCCAGCCTCCAGCCTTTCCGCCGTTGATCTGTTAAATGAACAGAAGAAAACCAATGAGTCTGATAATTAATTCCGGTTTTTCCGGCCTCTTTCCTTTTCTTCGAATAAAAGGGTATTTAACCCCAGGGCAAGTCCTTGACCCGAATTTCCGGAGCAGGGCTCCGGGGAATTAAACCGTAACCTTCTCGTCTGTCGTAGCGGAACGCAAAGGCGGATTAAAAATTTAAAACTTTTCACAATGATTATTAATTATTGTTTACCATAAGGATAAATACTGAATTATCTTTAATTTGAAACTCTTTAAATAAATTTCATTCATTATCGTGATGTACCCAATAAAACGATTATTAGTCGGGATCGACCAGTCGCCAACAGATGATAAACTCTTTCAGTTCTGTTCCAGGTTTGCCGAAATGACTGACGTTGATAAAATATATATTATTCATGTCGCTAAAAATCTTGAGTTGCCGGAAAGCGTTATTAAAAAATATCCCGACCTCATCGCGCCGGTTGATGAAAATATCAGTCGCGAAACCAATCTTTACATTAATAAATATTTCAAAGATTACCTTAAATCAAAGGTGGAAATTATCGTAATCGAAGGAAATCCTGCCAAGATCATATTAAAGGAAATTTCGGTGAAGGAAATCGATATGCTTATCATGGGCAAAAAGACAAAACAGGGAAGCACAGGTTACCTGGCCAGAAAAATGGCATTGCTGGCCAACTGCAGTGTTGCCATAATCGCTGATAACATAAATCTACGTCCCGGGGCTGCCCTTTTTGAAAGGGTGTTGGTGCCGGTCGATTTTTCCAACTTCAGCATTCTTGCGCTGGAAATGGCGAAAATGTTACTTGAAAAAAACGGAATTTCAGGCATCGACTGCCAGCATATATTCGAAGTCCCTTCCCAGTATCAATTCGGAAATGACAGTTACCGCGACATTATTAATATAGTTGAAAAAAATTCAAAGGATCAGATGGATGACCTGATGAAACAGGTCGATCTTAAAGGGAAAAATATCCGGCAACTATTTACCCTTGATGAAAATCAAAATATACCGATGAAAATTCATCAGACTACAAAGGAAA
>CAYNCU010000082.1:0-17213 GCA_964395765.1 uncultured Roseivirgaceae bacterium
CCCCAGATCGTAGCGACAGAACTGGAAGAACTGGAGAATATCGGGAGGATAGTTGATTCCTGCCTGCGAACGACCACAAAAGTGGAACCTCCATTATCTCCATTACCGTATTCGATCTGGTTGGCAGTAAATTCAACAGCCACATTAGCGTTCATATATCCGGATTTGGATAACCGTACGAGGTCACGGCCGACTGTTACATCGGTAAAGGTGACATAACCGTTGGCATCTGTATAACCCACGGTCCCGGTAGAGTCGGTTGTCATGGAAGAAGCAGCAGCTACAGACACCTTTACACTATCAAGCGGCTGACGGTTTTCCTGTACCTGGATTGTCCAGGACAGCAACAAACCGGCATCTCTCAATTGGTTTATCTGCGCCGAATCCTGCATTAAATACAATTGTTCAGTCAGCATGTTCTGTAAAACAGCGAGGGCTGAATCACTAGACCTAGCCAGTTGAGCCTGGTATAATATCTCATCCATCGTGTATTGATGATTCTGTGCAGCCTGATCAGCCTGCATATTCAGGAAATCCTTTTCACTGAAATCATCTTTACAGGAATAAATGAGAAAAGTGGTTAAGAGCACCCCACTTAATAAATACAATAATTTAGATGTTTTCATGATTAATGAATTTATGATTTAAGGTTTAAAATCCGTAACTGAAATTTACACTGTAAGTATTCTGATATATTGATCCTCCGATAGCCGGTGTTTTGAACAGATTGAGGTCGTTAAGACCGATATTATTCCGTAAATCAATGGAAAATATCCTGCCATTGGAAAGGTTATAATCGAGACCGAATCCTATGATTCCATCCACCATACTTTTCTGATAATCGGCTCCAACATTTTCAAGCTGATCACCGATAAGACTTTGTGATCCGTCATTGAAAGTGAAGAGGACATCACTCCTTTGAAAGGCGGCTACGCAATACCCGTATGAAAATCCGACCATCGCCTTGGCTTTGACCGAACCTTCAAGGGATCCGAGGTTAAAAACCGCCATTACCGGTATCTGAATACTCTGAAAACTGACAGCACGATTCATATACCGTTCATAGAGTACATTCCCCCCGACATTGGTTAAATCGCGGGTATAATCATCTCTGCCGCCGCCCTGCATGATGTACAATAGCTCGGCCCTGACATCGAGCAGCGGAATAATATGATACTTGGCAAATCCACCCACAGTCCAACCAATGGTCAGGCCGGTCTGGTTAAACTGGCTTAGGGTAGTTCCTACTTTAGCTCCGAACCGGAATGGTTTATCCGATGGAGCTCGCGTCGCCGCATTTCCTCCGGTATCGGATACCTGTCCGTAGACCTGGGTAATCCCTACCATTATAATGGCGACACTCATGGCGCTAATTAAGTAAACTAACTTAAAGAATCTCATATGAGTTTGTTTAAAATATAGTGTTATTGGTTTATTGAATCAGGGTATTAGTTCATTTAATTCGAACAAAAATTATTTCAATGCCTGGTCTATAAAATCTTTATCTCTAAAAGATATTTACTGCTCAACAGAGCGCAATATAAAAATGCTATTATATTAAAGCAACAATTAATTTGATTTTTTTAAGGGGATTTAAATTAATTTTCGAATGATTTTCCGCATATAAATTTAATCTTTGTGTAATTTAACATTTGCAGCATAATATTCTGAAATATTATAAAATAGTTAAATAAAATTTTATTAATTTTAAATTATTAACTAATAATAAAAATTTTATACTGAAATGATAAATACAAATATTTCTGAATAAATATTTGTTATTTTAAATATTAAAAGTATAGAACATGGAATACTTGCTGGTCAAAAAAATTCTCTATGACTCGAGAATAAAATCCCTAGTCAATGAGTAGACTGCGTACATTGATCAGCCTGTTTTACGCAGTTAAATGCAATTAGAAATAATGCGTGAGGAGATCAATGAAAAGTAAATTTCCGCTATAGAATGAATTAATAGGCCCTAACCACCAGGCCTTCCATAAAATTAATAAATGCCTTATTTACTACCTTATTCCCTCCCGGGGTTGGGTAATTTCCAGTAAAATACCAGTCTCCAAGGTGATGGGGACATGCTTTATGAAGGTTTTCAACCGTCTGGTATATTATCTCAACTTCTGCACGCATCCCCTTAGGGGTCACGATTTCGGCTATTTTACGGCTTAGTTCATCTTCACTAAAGTGATCATATAAATCTTTAACATAATTAGGCACTATGGGAATTTCAACACTTGCCTTCGCCTTCTCATAGGTTTCATCCAATAGATATTCCATATCCCGTTCCTTTAATAAGGCGATCAGGGCCCTGAAAGCAACAAAATCTACCATTTTTGACATATCTATACCATAACAATCCGGGTAACGGATCTGGGGAGCAGAGGAGACGATCACGATCTTCTTGGGTTCGATCTTGTCGAGAAGGGTAAGAATAATCTTTTCCAGGGTTGTACCCCTAACGATTGAATCATCGAGGATAACAATGGTATCCTTTCCCTTCCTGACGACTTCATATGTAGTATCGTAAACATGCCCCACAAGTTCGCTCCGGTGTTCATCATCCGTGATGAAGGTACGTATCTTAACATCTTTGGTCACCAGCTTTTCTACACGAAGCCTGAAGGAAAGAAGCTCTTCAATGGAATCGAGATGAGGTTTGTTTTCCAGGATCACATCTTTCCGTTTGGACACCAGATATTCCTCCAGGGAGGAAAGAAGGCCCAGGAAAGCTGTTTCGGCGGTATTGGGTATATAAGATAATACTGTGTTTTTTAAATCGAAATTTATGGATTTCAGGATCTGGGGTAATAATAATTTCCCCAGCATTTTCCTTTCATTGTATATATCCGGGTCTGTTCCCCGGCTGAAATAGATCCTTTCGAAACTGCAGGATTTCTTTTCTCCCGGGTCCTTAAATTTCGAAACACTGAATTTGGCATCCTTCGATATGATTACGGCATGTCCGGGAGGGATTTCATAAATATCCTTATAATCGACATTGAAAGCCGTTTTGATCGGTGGTTTTTCCGAAGCCACAACGATCACTTCGTCATCGGCATAAAAATAGGCAGGCCTGATCCCATTGGGATCGCGGGCCACAAATGCGGCCCCATGCCCTACCAGTCCGGCCATGGTATAACCGCCGTCAAAATCCTTGCAGGACCTTTCCAGCACCCTTGCGAGATCAAGTTCGGATTCAATAAGTTCTGAAATATCCTGGTTAGTAAAATTATCCTTATATTTTTCAAAGATCACCTGGTTCTCCTGGTCAAGAAAATGACCTATTTTTTCCATAACCGTAACAGTATCAACCTTTTCCCTGGGATGCTGGCCCAGGCTGACCAGTTTATCGAAAAGATCGTCAACATTGGTCATATTGAAATTTCCGGCTATCACGAGGTTCCTGCTTCGCCAGTTATTCTGTCGGATCATGGGGTGGACACTATCCAGATTATTATCCCCATGGGTGCCGTACCGGAGGTGCCCAAGCCACAACTCGCCTGAAAACGGAACATGTTCCTTCAGCCATTGTGCATCATAATAGTACTGCGGCTTGTTTTTAAGGACTTTCCTGAATTTTTTGGTTACTTTCTGGAAGATATCGCCGATCGGCTGTTCCGTAATGGAACGATATCGGCTAATATACTGTGAACCGGGTTTTACATTGATTTTTATGTTAGCCACTCCAGCCCCATCCTGGCCCCGGTTGTGTTGTTTTTCCATCAGGAGATAGAGCTTATTGACCGCGTAGGTGGGAGTTCCGTATTTTTCGATATAAAACTGCAGAGGTTTTCTTAACCTGATCAGGGCTATTCCGCACTCATGTTTGATTATATCACTCATTGGGTCATTCCCCGGTAGACAAAGGTAAAACTATTCATCAAATGAACCAACCCATCAGGCTTAATGAAAACAATAAATATCAGCAAGGCCAGGAAAATCCCAAGTCCTAGATATACGGGCCTGTGTAGCCGGCTTGCCTTTAATTCCCCTTCCTCTCTGAAAGCCATATAATATGGTATTTTCAAATAATAAAAAACGGAAATCAGTGTATTCACAACCCCCAATATCACCAGCCAAAGAAGGATTTGATTCCCTCCCGTTGAAAATGCATTCCATGCCGAAGAGAATAACATAAATTTTGATGTAAATCCACCGGTCGGAGGGATCCCGATCAGGGAAACAAAACCAATGACCAGTAAGCCGGCATAACGCGGGGAATTCCTGAATTGACCTTGATAGTCTTTCATGGAACTTCCCCCGATAACAGGGATGTACATTTCAATGAGCATGAAGACCAGAAAATTCATCAGTAAAAAGACGACGGCATGAAAAATAACGGATTGCAATCCCCAACTGGTAAGGGCCAGCACCCCGATCATAAGATACCCCGAATGCGCGATGGATGAATATCCCATCATTCGTTTGGCGTCTTTCTGGTTTAAGGCCGCCAGGTTCCCAATGAACATCGTAACAATAGCGATACCTCCGAAGATCCATTGCCAGTCGGTACTGCCATGAATAAGATTTAACTGATAAAAAGTTCTGGTAAATATTACCAGTCCGGCCAGTTTGGGAACCACTGAAAAAAAAGCAATCAGCGGAACGGGAGCTCCTTCATAAATATCGGGAGTCCAAATATGAAAAGGGACAACCGCCATTTTAAACAAGAAGCCGGAAACCAATAGTAAAATTGCAACCAACCTGGGGAATTCAGGAATATTACTTAAACGGGAAATAAAATCCGGGGATAAAATATCAAGATTCTGCGTAAATCCGTAGAGGAGTGAAATTCCATACAGCATGATCGCGCTCGAAACCGCACCGAATAAAATATATTTAATGCCCGACTCAATGCTTTTCCTGTTAAAGTCAAATAAGGTAAGCATATAGGAGGATACTGAAACCATCTCAATCGAAAGATAAATCATGAGAAGGTTAGTCGACATGACCATAAACATGGAACCGAGCAGGATGGCAAGAAAAATTATATAATATTCGGTTTGCGATTTATGATTCCTGTACGACGTATTGAGCACCGATAAGGCGGTGAATAATAGTCCCGCAAGGAGGAATATTTTTTTAAATATCAGCGAAAGACTATCAAGGTGCAGAAAACCTGAAAAGAAATTCACGGATTTTTTATCGATTATTAATCCGGTTTGCAAAGTGAGGCAGAAGCCGGCAATGATTATTCCGGCTGCAACGATCAGGGGAATGAAAATCTTTTTCGGAGTATTTTTAAGTACTAGTTCGACTAAGATGAGGAGGAGAATAAGTGATGCAATGACAATCTCCGGATAGATAACTCCTATACTCCGGCTTACCTGTTGTATAATATCTGATATTCCCTGGTTCAATTCCGATTATTAAAAACCACTGATCAAATGAAGATTATTCAACCCCGTGCGGTAAAGATCATTGACTATTATTACTACTGAATTTTCCGTTAATGACGTCACCAGGGATGGAAATATCCCGATAGCGAGCGTTATGGTAATCAGGGGCAGAAACATAAATCGTTCCCGGGTATCCAGGTCTTTCATTTTTATTTCCCATTCAGGATACCGGAGCCAGTATTGACCGAAAAACATTCTTTGTAACGTCCATAAGAAGTAGCTGGCACCGAGTAATATGCCTGCCGTTGCCGTTATCGGAATCCAGCGGGGGACCAATTGGTTCACCACATAAGAGTTGAAGGACCCCAGGAATACGAATAATTCACCGATAAATCCCGACAATCCGGGTAAACCGAGAGAAGCAAAAAATGCAACAACAACCACCGCGGTAAACTGTGGTATCCTGCCGGCCAGCCCGCTGTAATTTTCAATCATGCGGTCTTCAGTACGGTCATAAATAAATCCGGCGATCAGGAACAGCATGGAAGCAAGGATTCCATGACTCACCATCTGGAATACAGCCCCATTGATGCCTTCGACTGTGAACGATGCGAGGCCCAGCATGACAAAACCCATATGTGACACGGAAGAATAAGCTATCATTTTTTTAAGGTCTTTCATGGCGAGTGCATTATAGGCGCCGTAAATGATCGAGATAAGCCCTAAGACTGCAATTAAATATGAAAAATGTATGCCTCCTTCCGGGAAAATACCATAACCAATCCGGATAATTCCGTATGCTCCCGTTTTAAGTAGAATTCCCGCGAGAATTATGGATATTGGCGTCGGGGCTTCCACATGGGCATCCGGCAGCCAGGTATGCAATGGGACACTTGGAAGTTTGATGGCAAATCCGATAAGCAGCAAAAGGAAGGCAAGTAATCTTGGTGATATCCCCATTATCTTTCCCTTATTTAAAACATTCAAAATGCTGCCAGGAAGATAATTACCGGGATCCATCATCGTGATCATATTAAATCCCCTCACAATTTTATCCTGGCCGATCGCGCCGGAGTTGACCTTATCCCTTACAAGCTGTAATTGTTCACTGGAAACCTGCTGGCCGGAAGAAAATAGTCCTGCGTTTATACCGGTTTCCAGAGGATCATAGGCGGAAATATAAAGACTGATCATCACGATAAAAACGAGAACCGATCCGAGTAAGGTATATAGGAAGAATTTTATGGCTGCATATTCGCTTTTAGGTCCTCCCCATATCCCGATCAGGAAGTACATCGGGAGCAGCATGAATTCGAAAAATATATAAAAAAGGAAGAAATCCAGGGCCATGAAACAGCCCATGACCGAAGCGCTCAGCATCAGAAAGAGCAGGCTATAACCCTTTACTTTTTTATGAATGGACCAGGAGGAAACCGATGCTATGAATATGACCAGGGCACTCATCAGGATCAGGGGCATACTTACCCCATCAAGGCCCAGGAAATAATCGATTTTAAGGATTCCTGCATTCCCGAGATTCATATGTATCCAGTGCGCTTTTTCCACAAGTTGAAAAGCACTTTCATTATTTATTCCGCCCGGTGCCCCCGCGCCTGTTTTGAATTCCAGCAAACCCATTACCGAAAAAATTAACTGCAGGCCTGATGAGATCACCAGCATGAGATGAAATACTTTATTCTTACCTGCCGGTACAAACAAAAGGATCAGCAAAAACAGGATCGGAATAAAAATAATAAAGGATAAAATCATAGTTTATGCCTTATAGTGACCACCATAAAACTATTAATATTAAAATTGTAATGGCCCAAATATAATAGGCCTGGATCTTTCCTGACTGAACAGCACGCGCCATCTTTCCAGCGAACCTGATGATCCATGCAGTTAATTTTACCAATCCATCAATCAATATCCTGTCCAACCAGCCAGTAATATGTGCGATCAAAACTGAAAGTATGCCGAGGTTGTCAATAATTTTATCAAAGATTTTCCTGTCCACCCAGGAAGAAGCGACTGCAATTGAATTAAATGGTCTGACTAAAACAAATCGATAAAATCGATCGAGATACCAGTTGTTATAAGACAAAGCCTGGAAAAAATCAGGGGAGACGGTAATCCTGTTTACTCTCGGAAGGCTATTCTTCCTGACCATGTAAAGGTATATACCGGCGAATATCCCGGCTACCGATACAATTACTGATAAAAATGAAGTAAGGATATTATAATGTCCTGAAATAGTCGTTAAGGTGAAACTGAAATCCAGTGAAGGGGTTGAATTAAATACCGGGATACCGGGTTTAATATGAGCCATTACCCAGCTATAACCAGGACTAAAAGGATTGATGGAGAAGATAATAGCCAGTGATAGTATGGCAAGCATAATTACCGGGATTTTGGCAATTGTCGGTCTTGGCTTCAGCCCTTCGGAAATCGACGGTACCTGTGAATATAATTTCTGTAACCGGAATTCACCGAAAAAGGTAAGTGCCACCGCCCTTCCTATATAAAGCACGGTCAATAGGGAGGTAAGAAAACCGAAAAACGGGACAAGGTAGGCGAGCGTGATTCCTTTACCGGCAATAAACTGTGCCCAGGCAACGCTGCCGTTCAAAATGGTATCCTTGGAAAGAAATCCTGAAAAAAAAGGAATTCCTGCAAGGGCAGCTGAAAATACGGAAAAGGTTATAAATACCACCGGCAATTTATTCTTCAGTCCTCCCATGAGGCGCATATCCTGGACATCAAAATCGATGTTATAAGCACTGGCCCTGTATTTTAATATACTCAAAGATTTTATGATCAATCCTGCGGCCAGGAAAAGCCCGGCTTTAAAAAAAGCGTGTGTAAATAAATGAAACAAAGCGGCTTCTTTCGCCCCTACTCCTACTCCCATGATCATAAATCCCAACTGGGAAATAGTGGAATAAGCAAGAACTTTTTTAAGGTCATATTGAGATAAGGCAGCTACCGCCCCCATAAAAGCGCTGATGGTCCCTGTAACCGCGATAATCGTGAGAACCGGTAAAGTAAGAACTGCATAAGTTCTGACAAGAAGAAATACGCCTGCGGTAACCATCGTTGCCGCATGGATCAGGGCAGAGACAGGGATCGGGCCTTCCATCGCTTCAGGCAACCATACCAATAACGGAAATTGAGCCGATTTGCCTGCTGCTGCAATAAATAATCCAAAGCCTGCAAAAAAAAGCCATGTCAATCCGTGGGTTACCACCATAGGATGAGCAATGACGCCTGCCACATCTTTTTTGATCGCAATGAGATCGAAAGTGCCAAACCTGGACCAAAGGATCATCAATGCGATCATGAAACCGATATCAGCGATCCGGTTCACAATAAATGTTTTCCTTGCCGCCCGTGCGGCAGATGGTTTCCGGAACCAGAAACCGATCAGGACATAAGATGAAAATCCTATCAGCTCCCAGAAAATAAAAAGCATTAACAGGTTATCGGCCAGGATAAATCCAAGCATTGAAAAAGTAAAAAAGCCAAGTAAAGCAAAGAATCTCCTGTAATGAAATTCACCTTTCATGTAATCGATTGAAAAAATATGCACTGCAAGGGAAATGATAAGCACCACCAGGCACATGAACACGGTAACATTGTCGAAGAGTAAGCCCAGCCTTATCGTGATATTACCGGAAACCGTCTTAATGTTTAACCAGTCAAATGTGAAATGAAAGGCTTGCCGGTTCCAGACATTGAAAAATAAAATAAACGAGGCGAATAATGCCAGACCCAACAGGACAGAAGCAACCATCCCTGAATTTAATTTTTCATTTTTATTAAAAAGATTTAAAATCAGAAATGAAAACAACGGGAGGAGAATAAAGATCATCCCTGCTATTGCGGTGGGACAGGTAAAATGGGGTGTTATGTAATTAATATTGTCCAATCAGCCTTTTAACTGGTTAATTTTATCGATATCAGTCGTTTTGAATTGTCGATACACATTTAAAATTATGGCGAGGGCAACAGCGGCTTCGGCGGCTGCCAGGACGATTACAAATAAGGAAAAAATCTGTCCTGTAAAAAAGTTATTATCCAGCCTGCTGAAAGCGACAAAATTTATATTGGATGCATTGAGCATAAATTCGATACCCATTAAAACGACGATCACATTTTTTTTAATGATCACGATCATAAGGCCTGTGATGAACAAGGCCACGCTTAAAATAATATAATTATCGATGGGTATCATTTTCTCCGGTTTCAAATTTTTTACCGGCCAGAAAGGAAGCGCCAATCAGGGCCATCAGAAGAAGTATGCCTGCGGTTTCAAAGGGCAGGATATATTCCGTCATTAACAGGATCCCGATTCCCTGGATCCGTGTGTTATCGGTCAGGCCGTTTGTTCCCGATACGTTACTTAACGGGAAATGCACTTGTAAAACGGCTGACAATAAAAGGATAAAAAAGGTTATTCCAAGGAGAATGCCCATCACTTGATTGGATGAAGCCGTCAGAATCTTTCCGCCCGAAACCCGGTTCGTCAGCATGATTCCAAAAACAAGCAGAATAAGAATACCCCCTGCATAAATAATGATCTGCGTTACCGCAATAAATTCAGCATTTGAAATCACATAAATGCCGGCAATGGCAATCAATGCCAATACCAGCAGATAAACTGAATGAATGACATTTTTCCCGATAAGGATCAGCAATGCCGATGCAAGAATTATCGCCGAAAGAATATAAAATAAAATATTTATTTTATCCATATCAGGAGTCGGAAGGGTTATTTCTTTCACCGGTATTTTCCTTCGGATTAATCCCGGGATCAGTTTCCGGGTTTTGGCTGGACGGAGAATCGGAATTACCTGCTTTGTCTTCATTTTCCTTTTTTTTCTGAATCCCGGGTATTTTAATTTTCGGTTTTAATACCGGTTTCACAGGATTGGAGGAAGATGGCGCTGAAGGTGTAGTTACTTGTTGCTTTTTTTCATATTCCTCCCATTCTTTTCTTTTTTGACTGATTTCTTCCGACGTCAATGTGGCAAATGAAAATAAATGTTTTTTCACATCATATTCACTGAAATCGAATTTATCGGTCATTGTTAGACATTCAGTAGGACAAACGGTTGTACACAATCCGCAAAAACAGCATTTCGCCATATCGATATCGAAGCGGGCTGCATAAATTTTCCTGGGTGTCCCATCCGAAGTTTTACCGAATTCTGAAGGGGACCGGATCGGGTCAATTTCGATGCAATCCACCGGGCATATATTGGCGCATTTATCACACACAATGCAATCATCAATTTCATTATGAAGCTTATACCTCCCGTTATCCGGAACCGGAATTGTTTCGTGGGGAAAACGGACCGTAAATAATCCTTCATGATCAAAGTAATTTCCTTCCTTTATACCTACGGGATACCATCGCTTACGGGCATTGAACAAATGTTTCAGAGTAAGCATAAGTCCCGACCATAAGGTTGACACGGTCTCACTGATATTTCCCCAATAGGAATTGTTGGCTCCCTTAGTAAACCCCTTATTTATACGTTCAAGATTATTCATGGCATCCACAATCTCCAAAGTCCGGTAATAAATATAAGTATCAGCGCTGCAGGAGTAAGGTATTTCCACGATAACGACATAAGCTGGTCAACCCGCAATCTCGGGTAGGTCCACCGGACCCACATCTGAGCGATAATCAGAACGAGTGTTTTGGATAAGAGCCAGAAGGATCCCCAAAGGTTTCCTGCCAGGCTTCCCGGAATGCCACTTGTCCAGTCAGCTAATTTTAAGGTCCCGATATTAGGAAAGGGAGTATTCCAGCTGCCCAGGAATAATATTGTGGATAAGAGACATACCAACAACATCATCCCGTATTCCGATAACATCAGGATGGCAAAACGAAAGCCCGTATATTCGGTATGGTAACCACCCACAAGTTCCGATTCAGCTTCCGGTAAATCAAAGGGTGCGCGGTTGCTTTCCGATAGTCCGGCGATAAAGAAAATAATAAAGACAAACAGGAAAAGAGGCATACGGAAAATATTCCACGACAAGATGCCTCCCACATGGGTAATATCTATGGAAGCAATCAGGCCAAAAAGGTAATTACTATGATCCTGAACTCCGGCCTGCTGAAATTGATCGATATAAATACCTTGTTGAATTGAAATATCCTGGAGGTTCAGGGTCTGGCAAAACATAACAACACAAAGTACGGACAATCCCAAAGGAACTTCATAAGAAACGATTTGTGCGGCGGAACGCATGGCCCCGAACAGGCTGAATTTTGAATTCGAACCCCAACCTGACATTAATATACCGATCACATCCAGGGAAACCACCGCGAGAAGAAAATATACGCCGGTCTCGATTCCCGATCCGGCAATTCCTGCAGTGAGCGGTATAACAGCATAGCCGGTAAATATTACAATAAATATGACTGAGGGCCCCAGGCGGAACAAAAGTTGATCTGCTGATTTATTGATGATGTCTTCCTTCTGGAGAAGTTTGATCAGGTCGGCTATGGTTTGAAGAATACCTTTATAACCTGTCTCCATGGGACCCAGGCGGTCCTGAATAAATGCGGAAATTTTCCGTTCCGCGTAGATGGCAATCACGGCAAACAAAAGAAGGAACGGAAGATAGAAAAGGAATGTAATCATGAATTAATATTCCCGGTTAAACCGCAAAACTAATACAATTAACCAATTATTAAGTTTTATGTTAATAAAACGGACAATATCCTTTAGTTATAGGGAACCTCGACCTGCAAAGTATTATCAGGAAAGTATTTTTCTATCATAATACTATCCTCCCTCAGATGATTATTTTTAGCGAACTGCGAAATCAATTTCTTTACCCTTTCCGGGCTTGGCATCAATACGGGATGCATGTTCAGGCTTGCCCTTATGACGCCGTTTACATTTATCATCCTTTCTTTCAGGTTGCCCGACGGTGGAATATCATCACCAGCTTCGGCACCGATAAAGGCTTCAATTTTACCCTTATGAGTGGAATTATCCGGCTTCTTATAATAGATTATCATAATTGGTCCCTTCAACTGCCCTTCAATAATTTCATTTCTAATTCCGACAAACATGTTCTTCCAGATGGTATCCTGCATGTCGCCGGTAAATTCCTTCCCCCATATATCCATGACATAGGGTCCGGCATTATCAATTTTGCGGACTTGAATTTTCTTAAATCCCCCTAAATGATAATACATTACCAATAACCCGACCGCAACTATGCCGGTAAGCAAATAAAAATATTTATTTTTCACGCTTCGTAATCATGGCAGTTATTAAATGATACTTTTATTTGAGGCATTACAAAAATATCTAAACAAGCTCCTTATACTGCATCTTATGGAGATGAGCATAATAACCACCTTTCTGCAGGAGTACATCATGCCTGCCGCTTTCAACAATGGCCCCTTTCTCAAAAACATGAATTGTATTGGCATTTTGTATGGTCGAAAGCCTGTGAGCGATGACCAGTGATGTCCTGCCTTTCAAAACATTGGCGATGGCATGTTGAATGAGTTCTTCGGTTTCGGTATCAACCGAAGAGGTGGCCTCATCCAGTACAATAATGCGCGGATCGTAAACCATTGCCCTGATGAAGGAAATAAGCTGGCGCTGACCGACCGAAAGTGTTGCCCCTCTTTCCATCACATTATAATTCAACCCACCGGGCAGGCGTTCGATAAAGGTTTTTGCGCCGACCAGCTTTGCAGCATGAATAATTGCTTCTTCCGTGATATCGGGATCTCCCAGGGTAATATTATCCCTGATGGAACCGGAAAACAGGAACACATCCTGCAACACTACCCCGATACTTTTACGCAGACCTTTCAGTTCGAACTCCCTGATATCAGTCCCGTCAATTTTTATGGATCCTTTATTGATTTCATAAAATCTTGTCAGCAGGTTGATCACCGATGTTTTGCCGGCCCCGGTAGCGCCAACCAGGGCAATAGTCTGTCCTGCATCGACTTTAAAATTAATATTCTTCAGCACATAATTGTCATTTTCATAGGCGAACCAGACATCCCTGAATTCGACTTCCCCGCGGAGGGCATGGGGTGCAACTGATCCTTCATTCTGTATCATTTCGCGGGTATCCAGCAGTTTAATAATCCTCGACGAGCTTACGATTCCCATCTGAAGAATATTGTATCGGTCTGCAATCATCCGGATGGGGCGGAAAAACATTTGTATATACATAATAAATGCTATCAGTATGCCAATCGTGACCACATTCTGGATTACCCCTTTGGCCCCGTACCATACCAGAAGTCCTATGCCGATAGCCTGGATCACCTCGGCGACAGGATAATAAACGGAATAATACATGACCGACTTTAGGTTGGCCTTCCTGTGGTCATTATTGATCCTTCGAAATTTTTCGTATTCCCTTTTTTCAACATTAAATATCTGTACAATCGACATTCCCGTAATATGTTCCTGAACGAAAGCATTCAGGTTGGCCACCGCGTTCCGGACTTCATTAAATGCAATTTTAATTTTCTCTTTAAAGATATAAGTACTTATGAGCAAAAGGGGCAGCATGGAAAGGCTTACCAGCGTGAGACGCCAATCGGTATAAAACATGATCACCAGGATAAATATCAACTGTAACAGGTTCCCGATCATTTCGGCAAGTCCCTGGCTGAATACATCCGCTAATGTTTCTACGTCTGAGATATTTCGGGTAACAAGCCTTCCGATCGGAGTCTGATCATAAAACCTTAGTTTAAGATCCAGGAGATGCCGGAATAACCGGATCCGGATATCCCTGATCACGTGCTGGCCAAGCCAATCTGAATAATACGTATGCAGGTACTGGACAACAGCTTCGAGCACCAGCAATGACAACAAAAGGATAATCATATTGACAAGTCCCTGGTAATTGCCTACGGCTACGTCATTGTCAATGGCTTTGGATATCAAATAAGGCATGATCGGACCCAGGACTGCAGTGGCTACGGTAAGAAACACCACGAGCACAAAAACACCCTTATAAGGTTTTACAAAGGTCAGGATTCTTCCAAGTACCTTAAAATCGAGTATATTACCGCTAATCTTTTCCTCTTCCATGAATTCTGGTAAACTACAATTTTACAAATATATCCGGTGGGTATTCAACTTTGGCAAGATAAAGTCCATGGGCCGGGGCTGCAGGGCCCGCTGAACGGCGGTTTTTGCTTTTAATTATTTTTCGAAATTCAGGGATGGATATTTTCCCCTGCGATAGTTCAACTATTGTTCCGACAATAGCTCTTACCATCCCCCGCAGGAAACGATCGGAACGGATTTTAAATATTACCTGCTGATCATGCCTCATCCAGGAAGCTGAAATTAAATGGCAACGAAAATGTTTTACATCCGTTTTCACCCGGCTGAAGGATTGAAAATCATCATACTCAAGCAAAATACGGCTTGCTTCATTAAGAAGGGTAAGATCAAGCGGTGAACGGATATACCAGGCCTGGCCGGTACGAAATGGATTTTTTTCAGCGATTACCCGGTATTCATATGTCCTGGAAATTGCCGAGAATCGGGCATGGACATGATCGTGTACCGGATAGATTTTTTGAATGGAAATATCATCCGGCAGGAATCGGTTCAATCTCATTTTTAAATTGTTTTCATCAAAAGTTTTAATAACATCAAAATGAGCCACCTGTTGCAAGGCATGAACTCCAGCATCGGTACGACCGCTGCCAACCAGCTTTATTTCGTCTTTTAAAAGTAAGGTTATAGCCTGGCTGATCACCTCCTGAAGTCCACGAGCGTTTTTTTGTTCCTGCCAACCATGATAATTAGCACCTGAATAGCTTATTTCTGTAAAATACCGCAAGGAAATTAAAAGGTTAGATGCAAAATTAAAGGATTTTGGGGATGAATGCAGATAGCTGAAATCAGAAGACGGATGTCAGGGAAGGAATGCATTAGTGGTGGCGAATAAGATATCAATAGGCCGATTTAACTACCGGTATTGCCTGAAATTCTTAAATCTCATTGCTACATTTGCGGAAATTAAAAATCACAAATCATGATTCAACGTATTCAATCTGTATTTTTATTATTTGTGATCCTGGGCATGGCTGCTTTTCTTATTTTTCCATTTTGGGAAAAATTCGACCCTTCTACGGGAAGTCATGTTATATTCTCTGCTTTCTCCTTGCATAAAGTCGATGCCAACGGCGGTGAACCGGTATACTATTTTTATCCCTACAATCTTTGCGGAGTTGGGGCGTCGGTTTCGGTGATCCTTGCCATCATTGAGATATTCAATTTCAAAAGCCGGCTGACCCAGATTAAAATCGGACTGGCCAACTCCATTCTTATGTCACTGGTATTATTTTTCTCAGCATGGCTATCCCTGAAAGCGCAGCAAAATTTCTTTCCTGAAATAAAAGGCGTATTCAAGCTGGGATTATTTGCCCCCGTGGTCGGCATGATCTTTAATTCACTGGCGAACCGGTTTATCAAGCGTGACGAGGACCGCGTACGTGCCGCGGACAGGATCCGATGACATTAAACCTTAAATTTTCTATTTTTAAAGTTTAATTCTCGTTATGGTCCTGAATTACATCTGGCTCGCCTTTTTTATTATCGCTTTTATTGTCGCCCTGATCCGGCTGATCTTTTTCGGTGACCTCGAAATATTCAGCAACCTGATGAACAATAGTTTCGAGACCGCCAAATCGGCATTCGAGCTGGCCCTGGGATTGACCGGGGTGCTTACCCTGTGGATGGGAATCATGAAGATCGGAGAAGAAGGCGGCATCGTCAATGCTTTTAATAAACTGGTAGGACCCTTCATGAGGAAGCTGTTCCCTGAAATTCCACCCAACCACCCGGCCATGCTTCCAATGATCCTGAATATTTCCGCCAATATGCTGGGACTGGATAATGCCGCCACTCCCATGGGGCTTAAAGCCATGGAATCACTTCAGGAACTTAACCCGAAAAAAGATACAGCTTCCAACGCCCAGATCATGTTTATGGTGTTAAATGCTTCCAGTTTAACCTTGCTTCCTATCACAATTATGGTTTACAGGAGCCAGCTCGGGGCTAAAAATCCTGCTGACATTTTCATTCCCATTCTTATTGCAACTTTTTTTTCATCCATGGCAGGTTTAATATCCGTTGCAATTTATCAGAAGATAAATCTTTTCAATAAAGTGATTATGATTTATCTGGGTGTCATTACACTTTTCATCACCGGAATAATTCTTTTATTTGTCAGCATCGACGAAAAACAAATGTCTACGATATCCTCTTTGGCAGGTAACTTCATATTGTTTACCATCATTATTATTTTCATGGTTTTGGGAATTCGAAAAAAGGTGTACGTATATGAATCTTTTTTTGAAGGTTTCCTTGTAGCGGTAAAAATCATTCCTTACCTGGTTGCCATATTGGTGGCTATTGGAATGTTCCGCACTTCCGGGGCTATGGATTACCTGGTGAACGGGATGGCGCACGTCGCTTCATGGCTGGGCCTGAATACCGATTTCATCCCCGCTTTACCTACGGCTTTCATGCGCCCGCTGAGCGGATCCGGGGCCCGTGGCATGATGATCGATGCGATGAACCATTATGGTGCCGATTCATTCGTCGGACGCCTGACCTGTACCCTCCAGGGCTCGACCGAAACTACTTTTTATGTGCTGGCGGTTTATCTCGGTGCAGTAAATATCCGGAATTCACGCTATGCCGTAATTTGCGGACTTATCGCCGATTTGTTCGGATTTATTGCTGCCATCGCAGTTTGCTATCTCTTTTTTCATTAATGTCGATGAGGTTATTCGGTTGATTCAGTTAATTGGTTAATTGGTTAATTGGTTAATTG